>JAFDFW010000622.1 GCA_019309605.1 Deltaproteobacteria bacterium
TCGAGACCGGCCCCGTACTCCTCGTCGGGCAGGAAGAGGTTCCAAAGCCCGAGCCCCTTGGCCTCGGCTTTCAGGTCCTCGAGAATCGGGGGAATCTTCCATTCACGCCAATTGTCGGTGCCGACCAGCTGCTCGAGATAGGTCTGCTCGTTGGGCACGATGCGCTCAAGAACGAAGCGCTCCGCCTGCGCCATCACCTGGGTTGCCCGCTCCGAATGCTCGAAATCCATAGACCGCGTTGATACCGCATGGGCCTGCACAATTCACGCACGAACTAGCCAGATCCGGTGCTAGGTTTTGCCCGGCGGAGACAGACCAAGCGTATGGCAGCACAAAGCAATCCCTTGATCGACGACAGCTTCGTCGATTTCCTCCTCTACTCGGTTCTCGACGCCGAGTCGCTCTGTGAGCTCGAGGCCTATCAGCAGCACTCGAAGGAAACGTTCGACCTGTACCTCGACAGCCTCCGCCGATTCGCTCGGCAAGACTTGCTGCCGACATACAAGCCGATGGACGAGGAGCCCCCCGTGTTTCGCGACGGCCGAATCCACACGCATCCCGCGTTGCCTCGATTGTTCGAACAGATGGTAGAGCTCGGAGTGCTGACGGCATCGCGTCCCGAATCGGTCGGCGGTCAACAGATGCCCATGCTCGTGAACACATTGTCCAGCGCCTACCTCATGGCGGCGAACCTGAGCGCCTACGGCTTCATCGGCCTTACGCGCGGTGCTGCGCATCTGATCGAAGCGTTCGGAACCGACGAGGTCAAAGAGCGGTTCATGACCAAGATGTATGAGGGCGAATGGACCGGCACGATGGCGCTGACCGAACCACAAGCCGGAAGCAGCCTCGGCGAGATCGCGACATCTGCCACGCCGACGGACGACGGCCACTACCTGATCAAGGGCAGCAAGATCTTCATCTCCGGCGCAGACCACAGCATTACTGAGAACGTCGTGAATCTCGCGCTAGCCCGTATCGACGGTGCGCCGGACGGCACAAAGGGCATCTCGCTGTTCGCCGTCCCGCGGCTGCGCGAAGAAGGCGGAAGCCTGGTGTCGAACGATGTCGCTGTCGCCGGGATGATCCACAAGATCGGCTGGAAGGGGCTCCCGAGCTTGGCCATCGAGTTCGGGGACGAGGGGGACTGCCACGGCTGGCTCGTGGGCGAGCCGAACCAGGGCCTTCGCCACATGTTCCAGATGATGAACGCGGCGCGCATCTCGGTGGGGGTCAACGCCGCCGCGACCGCTTCGGCTGCCTATCACGAGTCGCTGGCGTACGCGCTCGAGCGCAAGCAGGGCCGGAAGCTCGGCACGCAGGGCGGCGAACAGGTATCCATCATCGAGCATGCCGACGTTCGGCGGATGCTTCTCCGGCAGAAGGCAATCGTCGAAGGAAGCCTGGCCTTGCTCGGGACGGTCTCACGATACTCGGACATCTCGGAGCACGGGACATCGGAGGAGGCGCGAGAGCGAGCGGGACTGTTGCTCAACCTGCTCACCCCGGTTGCCAAGACGTTCCCCGCCGAGCGCGGCTTCGAGGCGAACGCGCTCGCCCTCCAGATCCACGGCGGCTACGGCTACACGAGTGAATACCTCCCAGAAGCGTACTTGCGCGACCAGAAGCTCAACACACTGCACGAAGGCACGAACGCCATTCACAGCATGGACCTCCTGGGCCGCCAGGTTATGTCCAAGGGCGGAGCCCCGCTGCGGGCGCTAGCCGAAGAGATGGGAAGCACCATCGCCCGTGCCCGGGAAGCAGGTTGCGATCCCGAGCTCTGCACGGCGCTCGAAGAAGCTGTGGCCACCGTGGCCTCCACGACCGTGGAGCTCGGTCAGCGAGGAATGGCAGGCGACGCGGAGGGCATGCTCGGCCACAGCTGGGACTATCTCGACATGTTCGCCACCCTCGTCATCGGCTGGCAGTGGCTCAACATGGCCGCGGTCGCGCGTGCGGAGCCGGTTTCGGAAGAACGCAAGCGAGCAACCGAGGCCGCCACGCAATATTGGATCCGAACCGAGATCCCGCGCATCTCCCATCTGGCCAACCTTTGCCGGACCAACGAAGATTCCTATATCAATGCGAAAGCGGAGTGGTTCTAATGGACAAGGCGATCATCACCTGTGCGTTGAACGGCGTCCTCACCAATCCGAAACAGCATCCCGTCCCGGTCACTCCGGAGGAGATGGCAGCGTCCGCGCGTGATGCCTACAACGCGGGCGCGTCGATCATGCACATCCACTTTCGGCGACAGGAGGCTGGCATGGGGCACGTCCCATCCTGGGACCCCGAAGTTGCCGCCGCCGCGAGCGACGCGATTCGAGAGGCCTGCCCGGGCGTGATCATCAATCAGACCACAGGCGTGATGGATGAAGATGTCTCGGGCCCGATTGCCTGCCTTCGCCGAATCAAACCCGAGATCGCCGCCTGCAACGCCGGCAGCCTCAACTACCTCAAGCTCAAGAAAGACAACACATGGGCGTGGCCCCCGA
>JAFDFW010000623.1 GCA_019309605.1 Deltaproteobacteria bacterium
GCCAGCGCCGATGCCGAGCTCGCACCGCTCATGCGCCTCATCGACTTCGTGCTGATCTATGCAGCGCTGTGGCTACCAACCTACGCCCGCGGAGAGGTTTGGGACGAGAAGTCGTGGGCCGCAGGAACGATCGCAGGGGTTCTCTTCGTGGTGATAGGACAATCACTCCGGCTGTACGAAAGCGCTCGCGGGGTTCGCCTCAGGCCTCAACTGTTTCGCACCTGGGTGGGTTGGTTTGTCGGCGTCGTGCCGATCTTGCTCTTTCTGCTCTTCATGTCCAAGCAGTCCGAGGAGTACTCCCGCATCATCGTCTCTTCGTGGTTCGTGCTGGCACCGTTCTCCATTTCGGTCTGGCGCACCACGACCACGCTCGCGCTACGCGAGCTCAGAACCCACGGGTACAACACACGCAGCGCAGCGATTGTCGGCATGACCGAGCTCGGGGAAGAACTCGCCCTTCAAATGCGAGATATTCCTTCTCTCGGCCTCCAGGTCTACGGGTTCTACGACGACCGCGCCGAGGAGCGCTGCCATGCGATTCCGGAGTCGCTCGGGACGTACGCGGGCTCGTTGAAAGATGCCGTCAATGCGGCCAGGACCGGAGAGATCGACCTCATCTACATCGCGTTTCCCTTGCGCGCGGAGCCGCGAATCAACGAGCTCTTGCGGGAGCTCTCGGACACGACGGCTTCTGTATATCTCGCGGCTGACTTCTTTGCGTTCGACCTGCTGCGTGCTCGATGGGGAACGGTGGGCGGGGTGCCCACGGTCAGCCTACACGAGACTCCGTTCTACGGAGTCGACGGATGGCTGAAGCGGCTTGAAGACATCGTGCTCGGCGCACTCATTCTGATGATCATCTCGATCCCGATGCTGATCATTGGCATCTGCGTCAAGCTGACATCTCCAGGGCCAGCCCTGTTCAGACAACGCCGATACGGCTTGAACGGAGAGGTCATTCACGTGCTGAAGTTCCGATCGATGACCGTCACTGAAGACGGCGCCGAGATCCAACAAGCCACCGAGGGCGACGCCCGCATCACCAAACTGGGCGCGTTTCTCCGTCGCACCAACCTGGACGAGCTACCTCAGTTCTTCAATGTCCTCGAAGGCACCATGAGCATCGTCGGTCCCCGGCCGCACGCGGTCGCGCACAACGAACTCTACCGCAAGAAGATCCATGGCTACATGCTCCGGCACAAGGTGAAACCGGGGATCAGCGGCTGGGCCCAAGTCAACGGCTGGCGCGGCGAGACGGACACGCTCGAAAAGATGGAAAAGCGCATCGAGTACGATCTCGACTATATTCGTAATTGGAGTCTGCTTTGGGATTTGCAGATCATCTTCATGACGGTGTTTGGTTCCGGGGCCCGCCAGAACGCGTATTGACGGAAAGGACGGATTGAGCGTGGATGAGAGAGGCGAGCCCTGGTCGGACGGGGCGACCGGACATGGCGGCGCGCGGCGCCAAGGGTTCCCAGCCGATCCGCATCGCCTTCAGCGAGCCTTGTGGGGGGCGCGATTCTGGCTGATTGGCGCGGGAGGCCTCGGTCTGCTCGTCGGCCTATTCTACGTGAAGGTCTTGATGGGCAGTTCCTACGAGACAACCGTGATCTTGAAACATGAGGGCGACGTACTGATCGGCGATCAGCGCCAATCCGCGTACGCTATTGCCCCAGCCGCCGAGGCGCTGCACCGCCAATCAGTTCTCCGCGAGATCCAAGAACAGCTTGGCTTCGACGGCAGCCTGACCGAGCTGGCCGATTGGATCTACTACGAAACCGATCTCCGCGAGGGGACCTTACGATTCGCTGTTTCCGGTGAAACGGGAGAAGACGCGGCTGAATACGCGCGAGTCGTCACCGACGTATTCATGACCTATCACCAGGAGCGGCAGGCACGGCGAATCGAGGCGGAGATCGCGCGAACCGAGAAGCGGATCGATGCCGCCGAGGGTGAGGCCGAAGAGGCGCGCGAGCTCTACAACGCGTTTCGGGAGGAGCATGGGATCGCCGATCTCTCGACGGAGCAACAGTCCCTGGTCGAATCGGTCGCGAGACTCCGTTCCGACAGCGAGTTCGCCACCGCGGAAGTTCGCGGGATTGAAGCCCAAGTTCGGAGCCTCGAGGCGCAGCTTGCGAGCACACCCAAGACCAGCTTCGTCGCGGGCGGAAGCTCGCCGGAGCGGGCCGCCTACGACCAGTTGCGAGGGGAGCTGGCGAGCGCAAGAGCCACGCTTTCGCCGGAACACCCACGCGTCCAAGCACTGGAGCAGCAGGTAGCCTACCTGCGCTCCCAGCTTCGGGCCGGCGTTGGCGCGAGCTCGAGCGGCGGAGGCTTGGTGGGTGTCAACTCTGTCTATGGAGTCGTGGATCAACAGCTCCGAGAGGCGAAGTCGAACTTAGCCTCTCTTCGGGAACGTCAGAAGGGGCTCAGTCAGATGGCCGACAGAGCGCAAGGCCGGATGGAGGGATTCTCCGGCATTGAGG
>JAFDFW010000090.1 GCA_019309605.1 Deltaproteobacteria bacterium
CCGTTTCGGCAAGGAGATGACCTGGGGCGACATGCACCATCCCGCGCTCTCCGAGACCGCGGGTGACTACGACGGTAAGTTCGTCTTCGTGAACGACAAGGCCAACGCGCGCATTGCGGTCGTCGACCTTCACGACTTCGTCACGAAGCAGATCGTCACCTCGCAGCTGATCCAGAGCGATCACGGCGCGACCTTCGTCACGCCAAACACCGAGTACGTCATCGAGTCGAGCCAGTACCCGGCACCGCTGGGCGGTGGCTACGCCCCGATCGAGGAGTTCCAGGACAAGTACCGCGGCGCGGTGATCTTCTGGAAGTTCGATCGTGAGAACGGCAAGATCGACCCTTCGAATTCCTTCGCGATGGAACTTCCCCCGTACATGCAGGACCTCGCCGATGCCGGCAAGCTTGCGAGCGAGGGCTGGGTGTTCATCAACTCGTTCAACACTGAGATGTCCTACGGCGGCACCATGGAGGGCAATCCGCCCATGGAGTCCGGCGCGTCTCAGAACGACATGGACTACCTCCACATCATCGATCTCAAGAAGGCCGAGGCCGTCTACAAGGCTGGCAAGACCACGAAGATCGCCGGCATGGACGTGATCATGCTCGACACGACCAACGCAGAGGGTCTGTTGCACCTCGTTGGCGAGCCCAAGAGCCCGCACGGCGTCGACGTGACCCCGGACGGCAAGGAGCTGGTCATCTCGGGCAAGCTCGACACGCACGGCACGGTGTATACGTTCGAGAAGATCAAGGGCCTCATCGACGCCAAGAAGTACGAAGGCAAGGACCAGTACGGCGTTCCGATCCTTCCCTTCGCGGACGCCATTCGGGGCCAGGTCGAGATCGGTCTCGGTCCGCTCCACACTCAGTACGACGACAAGGGCAACGCCTACACCTCGGTTTTCATCGAGTCGACGGTCGCCAAGTGGTCGCTCAAGGACCTCAAGGTCATCGAGAAGGTCAAAGTTCACTACAACGTCGGTCACATCGTGGCGGCCGAGGGTGACACGGTCAGCCCGGATGGCGGCTACTTGATCGCCATGAACAAGTGGGCGCTCGACCGCTTCAACAAGGTCGGACCTCTGCTTCCGCAGAACTTCCAGCTGATCAACATCAACAGTGAGCCGATGCAGCTTCTCTACGACATGCCGCTTCCGCTGGGTGAGCCGCACTACGCGCAGATGATCAAAGCCGACAAGCTCAACCCGGTCGACGTGTACAAGCCCGCTGGGTACGACGTCGTCACCGACAAGCCGAGCCCGCATGCCGTCAAGGCCAAGGAAGAGCGCATCGAGCGCGACGGCAAGAACGTTCACGTGTACATGACGTCCGTGCGAAGTCACTTCACGCCGGACATCATTCGCGTGAAGAAGGGTGACACCGTTCACCTGCACATCACCAACGTGGAGCAGGCCCACGACGCGACCCACGGTTTCACCGTCGGCTCGTACAACGTCCACAGCAGTCTCGAGCCTGGTAAGCACGTCGACATCACGTTCTTGGCGGACAGAGAGGGGACCTTCCCGTTCTACTGCACCGAGTTCTGCTCGGCCCTCCACCTCGAGATGGCGGGCTACCTGTTGGTGGAACCCAGTTGAGCCGAGGCGCCGCACGCGTCGGCCGAGGGCTGAACGCTCCCGGCCGTGCGTGTGTGTGCGCGTTGGGTCTTTTGACCCTGGCCTCGTGTGCGTCTGAAAGTGCGCCGCCTCTTACTCGAGAGGCGGCGCTCGCACCGCCCCCGCGGCCCAGCGACTGCGTGACAGTCGCCGCAGGGACCGATTTGCAAGCGACGGTTGACGGCGCCGAAGACGGCACCGCGCTCTGTCTCGAGCCCGGCTCGTACTACGGCCCCTTGATCCTCACCAAGAGCGTCGAGCTGTGGGGTCCGCGCGACGCCGTGATTCGCTCGTCCGGTGAAGGGACCACGATCGAGATCGAGACCGACGGCGCCGCGCTCAGCGGCGTGACCGTCGACGGAAGCGGTGGACGCTTCGATACCTTGGATGCCGCCGTTCACGTCGTGGCAGACGACAATCGGGTGGAGGGCGTCCGCGTACAGAACGCAGCATTTGGATTGCTCATCGAAAAGGCGAACCGCGCCACGATTCTCAACAACGTCGTACAAGGTCCCGACGAAGGTCCTCTCGGCCTCCGGGGTGATGGGATTCGCCTCTGGGAGACGCGCGATTCGGAAGTGCGCGGCAATCAGGTCATCGGGTGCCGCGACATGGTCGTCTGGTACTCGAGCAACAACCGGATCGTGGCGAACACCGTCGTCCGGAGTCGCTACGGCACGCACTTCATGTACAGCCACGGCAACCAGGTCGAGGGGAACCAATACATCGACAATGTGGTCGGCATTTTCATCATGTACAGCCGCAATTTGGTGCTCCGCGATAACCTTCTGGCTCGTTCGTCGGGTCCGGGAGGCATGGGCCTCGGGATCAAAGAGTCGGGCAACTTGACGGTCTCGGACAACGCGTTCATCGCAAACACGAAAGGCGTCTACATGGACACCGCGCCGCTCGAGCCCGACGACTTCAACACCTTCGAGAACAACGCGTTCTTCCATTCGGAGGTCGCGGTCCTCATGCACTCGAGCGCAAGGCGAAACGCATTTCTGGGCAACCAGTTCGTGAGCAATCACTCCCAACTTCAAGTCGAGGGAGGCGGTCACGCCCTCGAGGTCGATTGGAACGGCAACTCGTTCGACGACTATGCCGGGTACGACATGGATCGTGACGGCTTCGGAGACATTCCCTACGAGCTCCGCCGCCTGAGCAGTCAGCTCGAGAGCACGTACCCGCAGCTCCAGTTTTTCAGAGGAGCGATCACGCTCGAGCTTCTCGATGCGATCAGCTCTTTGTTTCCCATGGTCGACCCGCAGACGACCCTGATCGACTCCCGCCCCAGGATGGGCGCGATGGAGCCGGAGGCTCTCGATGCGCGTTGAGGGCAGAGCGGTGCGGAAGCGATTTGGTCGGGTAGAGGCGCTTCGCGGCGTCGACTTCATGATTCCGAGTGGGGGCAAGGTGGGGCTGATCGGTCCGAACGCTTCGGGCAAGTCGACTCTGATTCGGATCATTCTCCGTCTCCTCCAATGCGAGGGAGAGCTGTTGCTCGACGGCGAGAAGAAGCGCCGTATGGAGCTGGCCGACCGAATTGCATACGTCCCGCAGATCGCGCCCAAGTTCGGCGCATCGGTTGGCGAAGTGATCAAGGCGATCACCCGTGTGCGGCAAATTTCGCCGGACGCCGTCTTTACGTGCGGCAACGAAGTTGGAATCGACCTGCGCGCGGTCGAGCGCCAGGCATTTTGCAACCTGTCCGGCGGTGCGAAGCAAAAGACCCTGATCTCGCTAGCCCTGGCAAGCCAGGCTTCCCTCTATGTGCTCGACGAGCCTACGGCGAGTCTCGATACGCAGTCGCGCAGGGACATGTTCCACCTGCTCTCGGAGCGGACGGAGGACGCGACCTTGATCCTTTGCTCGCACAGGCTCGAAGAGATTCGCACTCTCGTCGACCGGGTGATGGTGCTCGAAGAGGGACGGCTGGTGTATTTCGGTCCGACCGAGGACTACCTGGACCGAATGACACTGAGCACAATCGACGTGCAGATGAAGAACGGCGTCGACAACGAAGAGCTTGCCCTAATGGGGTTCCAACCCGGGGTTGCTGGCTGGTGGAGCCGCACCGCGACCCGCTCCGAGAAGCTCGACCTCGTTGCACAGCTCTCTCAGAGCCTCGAAGGGCGAATCCTGAATCTACTCGTGCGTGACGCCGACGCCGTGCAGCTCGAGGACCAAGGAGACGGAGACGATGTCCGCCAAGGTGATTAAGGTCTTCCTGCTGGTGATCGCACTCCTCGCGATCGGCGTGGTGTTCGTCCGATTCAATCAGGTGACGCTTCCAGAAGGCGCTGTCCCGGTGGTGTGGGATGGCGAGGTCTGCGGGCACTGCAAGATGCACGTAGGTGACCCGCGGTTTGCCGCGCAACTTCAGACGACCTCGGGCGATGTCCTGAACTTCGACGACCCCGGCTGCCTCTTCGACTACCTCCAGTCTCACGAAGTCTCGGCCCACGCGATCTATTTCCGAAACTACGACGAGGACGGTTGGCTAACCGAGTCCGAGGTCGCTTTCCTCCCGGTCGAGGACTCTCCCATGGGGTATGGGATCCGCGCTGTGTCGAAGGGAACACCCGAAGCGCAAGACATCGACTGGGCCAAGGGCCAAGTGATGAACCGTCCCCATCAGGAGCACGGAGGCTCATGAATCGTCCGCTGCGATCCTATTGGGCGGTCGTCCAGCTCGATCTCGCGGAGGTTCTCCGGTCTCGGTGGCTGCTTTTCTGCGTCATCGTGTATGCAGTGCTTGCCGTGGTGTTCCTGATGGTTGGGATGCGCGAGTCCACCGTCTTCGGGTTTACCGGGACGGGGCGGGTGCTCGTATCCTACGTGCACGCCTTGCTGGTGCTTCTACCGTTGATGGCGCTGATCGCAACAGGTCAGGTCATCAACAAGGCGCGGGACGATGGGACTTTGGAGATCCTGTTCAGTCAGCCTATTTCCCGAGGCGCCTACTTCAGCGCGATTTCGAGTGTCCGCTTCCTGGTCTTGTTGGCGCCCCTCGCTGTGTTGATGGTTGCCGTGGGTATCTTTGGCCGTTTGGTCTTCGATCAGCAAGTCCCCTGGAGCTTCATCGGCCACTGCATCGTGCTCTGCTCTGTCCTGGTGTGGTCGTTCTCGGGGATTGGCCTCTGGGTGTCGACCACCGTGCAGAATTCGGCCCGCGCGACGATGTATTTGCTACTGATCTGGGTGGCGGGCATTGCGCTCATGGACTTCGCGTTGGCTGGGATGATGTTGCAGTGGCGCATGGAGCCCAGGGTGGTGTTCGCACTGGCCGCGCTCAACCCTGTCCAGAGTATTCGAATGGCCCTATTGTCGTCAGCCGATCCCGAGCTCAGCGTGCTGGGTCCGGTTGGTTTTTATCTGGCCAACCAAATTGGCAGTACCGGCCTCTACGTGTTGGGTGTCGGTTGGCCGATGTTACTAGGCACGCTCGCGTGGATGAGCGGGCTTTGGAAGCTGCGACGGGGCGACGTCGTTTAGAAGTGAAGGCTTAAGAGGAGGCGAAATGTCAAAGGCAATGGACGGATTCTATCGATTCTTGGACGAACCCATCTTTCCGTGGGCGCGCGTCGTGCTCGCGCTCCTCACGATCTTCGTAGGACTGAGCTTCACGGCACCGATGTGGCACATCAACATGCAGGCGCCGCAATACCCGGAAGGTCTCGACCTCTACATCTATTCGTACAAGGTGGATGGCGGCAACGACGGCAACGACGTGCATGAGATCAACACGTTGAACCACTACATCGGGATGGCGCCACTCGACCGCACCGCGCTCACAGACCTCGACTGGATTCCGTTCCTCTTCGTCGCCATGATCATTTTCGCATTGAGAACGGCGGTCATCGGGAAGGTCAGCACCATGATCGACTTGCTGGTGATGACGACCTATGCAGGAATCTTTGGGTTCGGTCGCCTGTACTACAAGCTCTATACGTTCGGGCACAACCTCGATCCGAGGGCAGCCATCACCGTGGACCCATTCACGCCGGTCATGTGGGGGCAGAAGCAGATCGCGAACTTCCTAACGGAAGCCAATCCCGGACTTGGCACGGTCTACGTCACGATTTTCGCAACTGGGCTCACGCTGTTGCTCCTCGCTCACCTCTTTATCGGGCGGCGCAAGCACGTGGTGGCGCAGGCAGCCACATAGCGCGTAAAACGCAGCCGAAATGCGGATTGCTGGAGTCCCGCACCACTGCCTGACACACTGGGGATCCAGCCCGATGGAAGCCAACCTCCATACCTACGTCGTCTCCGACATGCACCTCTCGGAGGCGCAGGAGCCAGATCCCGACCGACCACTGTGGATGGCCTACAAGCGCCGGGAGTTCTTCATTGACGACGACTTCGCGGCGTTCCTCGATCACATCGAGGAAAAGGGCACCGGGCCGATCGAGTTGCTGCTGAACGGCGATATTTTCGACTTCGATAACGTCACCACGGTGCCCAGCAAGGACCGGCAGATCGAATGGCTCGAGCGGGTCCGCGGGCTCGGCAGCGAGGAGTGGAAGAGCCGCTTCAAGATGACGCTGATCATCGAGGACCACCCGCGCTGGTTCGAGGCGCTAGGTCAGTTCATCGCGAGGGGGAACCGTGTGGTTTTCGTTGTCGGAAACCACGACGTCGAGCTCTACTGGCCTTCAGTGCAACGGATGATCTGCGATGCGCTCGGCGCACCGATCCCATCCAACATTGGCGAAGAGGAGGGCGAGGACCCCATCGTCTTCTGCAATTGGTTCTATCTGAGCGGTGGTGACACGTACATCAGTCATGGCCACCAGTACGACCCAAACTGTGTCGTGCGTGACCCCATCGACCCGCTGATCGAAGTTCGCGGTAAGCCACGGGTCCGCATTCCGTTCGGCGATCTGGCCGCGCGGTACATGCTCAACGGGATGGGGTACTTTAACCCGCACCAGTCCGAGAACTACATCATGAGCGCGACGGCGTACCTTCGGTTCTTCTTCCGCTACATGTTGCGGACGCAGCCTCTGCTGATTTGGACTTGGTTCTGGGGCGCATACGCCACCTTGTGGATCTCGCTTCGTACCCACTGGCTCCACCCGATGCGCGACCCCATGCTGGTTGACGACAAGGTGCGGTCGATCGCCACGCGGTCGCAGGCCACCCCCTCGATGGTCCGCAAGCTCAACGCGCTCCACGTTCCCTCGGCGACCAACAATCCTTTTCGGATAGCGCGCGAGCTCTGGCTCGACCGAGCGTTCTTCCTATTGGCGCTGCTCTTTCTCGCGTGGCAGGTCGTGCTGCACATCAACATCGCGTGGCCCATCAGCCCCCTCTGGGTATTCGTGCCGTCGCTGATCTTCATGCTCCCGTATCTAGCCTATGCCTCTTCGGTTCGGCCGACGGTGTTTGCAGCGTCGCTGCTCACCGACCGGGTCGCAGACCTGATCTTCAAGATCACCGGCGCCAGCCGGGTGGTCTTCGGGCATACCCACCAGCCCAAATGCGAGCAGGTGGGCCCCATCACCCTCTACAACGGGGGTTTTTGGTCCAAGGCATTCGCCGATCCGGAATGCACAACCCGTCTCGGGGGGCAGACCTTCGTTTGGATCCGTCCGGGCGCCGACGGTTCTGGCCGGATCGCCGACCTCTGTGAGTGGAAGACGGCCGAAAGCACCCCGATGAGCTCGCTCTG
>JAFDFW010000624.1 GCA_019309605.1 Deltaproteobacteria bacterium
CAGCAAGGCATCACCATTGGCACGCCGACGTACATCGCGCCCGAGCAGGCGTATGGGCTGTCGGTCGACCAGAGGGCCGACCTCTACTCGCTGTCGGTCATGCTGTACGAGATGATCACGGGTGTGCCTCCGTTTGACGCCGATGAGGTCGGGGCGCTGCTACGCATGCACGTTTCGGCGACCGTTCCGACGTTCGCCGAGGTGGCGCCCGACGTGGAGGTTCCCGAGGCGGTCGAACGGCTCATCCGGCACGGCCTCGAGAAAAAGGCGGACGACCGCATCGGCACCGCCCAGGGGTACATCGATCAAATCGACGAGATCCTCGACAGCGAGAGCGGGTCGGGGCTTCGCGAAATCCCGTCGCGCGTCGTCAATGGCTTTCGTGGCACGCTGGGACCGGCGGTCCTGCGGGTGGTCCCCACGAAGAAGACGGCGAAGCGCGTCGTCGGAGCCGCGCTCCTCGTCATCGCCCTCACGGCCGGGCTTGCTTTTGCATTGGGGAGCTCGGGTCCGGCCAATTTCGCAGATGATGTCGAGGAAGTGGGCGAGGAGTCTCGCGCGCAGATGATGCTCGGACACGCGGAGGCCAGCGCGCAGCGCAGCCTTCACGCACTGATCGCCTATGAGAAGGCCGTGACGCTCGAGCCCAATCTCGCAAGAGACACGCGTATGCGTACGAACGTCGAGCTCATGCTGGAGAAGAAGGCGCCCCGTGTCGTCGATGCCGCGCTCGAGTTCCTCGGGACCCTGGCGGCGACCGGCGATGGAGCCGCGGTCGATCAGCTCATCGACCTCGCTTCTTCATCCAAAGTGCCGCGTCGGCGGCACAAGGCCGTGGCTGTCGCCGACGAAGTGGGCTTGGGCGACCGAGTCGACCGGCTGGGCTCCTATCTGCTCGACCTGCAGCAGGGAGAGAGCTGTCAGCATCGCAAGGTTGCCGTCGCGAACCTTCGTGCGCTCGGCAACAAGAACGCGATTCCCGCGTTGCGGAAGGCTAGGAAGCGCATCCGCAGCGAGGGCGGCTTCGCCAAGAAGAAGGTCAACGCCAACGCTTGCCTCAGCGCAGACGCGGCCGAGGCGATCCGGTACCTACAGAGCCTTTAGTCGAAGGCTAGTCTTGCTTCTCGTGCAGCCCGTACTGCTTGTTGATCGCGTCGTACGTGGGCTGAAGCACCTTCGACACGTCGAGCTTGCCGCCGATAATCTCGTCCGAATACGGAATCCTCGCATTTGGATCAGGGAGCTGCGGTTTGTCGGTGGCCGGCGGGGGCCAGACGTCTTCATCGACAATTGCCATGCGCACGCGAATCTCGTCCTTGGTGATGTTCCAGACCATGTAGTCGATGGAAAGACTCAACGGACCATCGTAGGTCGTGCGAATGCGATCGTTGATCCCCGCGGTGGTGTCGAAGTCTTTGAAGAAGTGATACGCGACCGCCATTCGCGGTTTGATGATCGACATCACCTTCCCAAAGGCTTCAGGTGCGGTGTGGATCTGGGTCCCCACCGAGAGAGCGCCTTGGGGAGAGAATTTGAACTTCTCGATCATGTCCGGAACGGTGACGAAGCACTCGTGAATTGCCAGGTCGGCGTCCTTGGCGTACTTCGCGTACCACTTGTTCGGATAGGTATCGCCGCCGAATACGAACTTGAAACCGTTCCATTCGACGATGAAGCTCACCGGACCGTCGAGGGCGTGGATGGCGGGAATGGAACGAATCGCAACGCCGTTCTCCTGATAGACGATTTCATTCACGCCCATGTAGTCGAACTCGGTGACTTCCATATGGTATCCGCGCGGATCGGTGAGTCCCTTGCGGCCGTCGAGGTCCCAGGTGAGCGCTTTTTGTAGATGATCGAGCGCGTACTTCGTGCCTCTCTCTGGTGTTGCGCCGCTCGGACCCCACACACGCAAGGGCCTCTGACGGCCGGATAGGGCGCCACCGACGAACAGCGCATCGAGGTCACCGAAGTGATCGGTATGCAGGTGGCTCAGGAAGACTTTGTCGAGGTAGTTGTAGGGAATCTGAAGCGCAGCGATGCGTTCGTTTGAGCCGGTCCCGACATCGAAGATGAACTTGTCGCCATTGCCGAGCTCGAGCAGCCAGCATGAGGCCGCTTGCTTCGGGCGCGCGGTGGGCATGCCCGTGCCGCAGGCGATCAAACGCATTTCGTCCGGCCCGAGATCCTCGCTGTTCGGCGCGTAGAAATCGCGAGCGCGCGCTTGGACCGGCGAGTACTTGCCGGTTGAAGCTGAGTTGGCTTGATCCGGCTTGGCAGTCTGTTCGCTGTCCTCCGGCGCTTTCTGCTGCTCAGCCGGGGCCTGCGACTCCGCTTCGGGCTTTGGCGGCGTGCAACCAAGAACGTAGCTGCCGAGTGCAAGAATAGCGACAATCAACAATGATGGGCGGGCTCGTTTGATTCTTGCCATGGGAGTGCTTCCTTACGGGTCGTTGAGTGATCGCTGAGGTTCTCACACGGGGGAACCCTAGCGTCAACTCCCGGGTCACTCGGGCAGTTTGAGCAAGCGTATCTTCCGTACCACCACGGCGATCAGGAAGGCGAAGTACGCGACGAGCACGACCACAAAGGTGACGTTGTCGAAGTTGGCTCGATGGAGGTTGGCCTGCATGGCGAGCTCGACCGCCACCGCCAGCAGCGCCGCCGTGGCCGCGCCTACCCAGCCAACCAAACCGGCCACGCGATCGATGGCGACCTTGCGCCGTTCATCCGTCGCGAGCCAGTACTTGCGGTTGGGGAGGTTGACCAGGCTTGGCGGCAAGCGCCGGATCAGAGTTGGGGCCGCGAAGAGCGACGCTACCGAGCCACCGCCAATCAGCGCCATGACGACGAAGAAGCCCTCTTTGGACATG
>JAFDFW010000625.1 GCA_019309605.1 Deltaproteobacteria bacterium
CGCCGCCAGTCCGCCGCCCAGGATTACGCGCCGGCCCACGCGCACCGGGGACGCGGCGCCGTCGATGCGCTTGTTCAGCCGCGCCGGTAGCTTCTCGCGCCAGTCGGGCGCATGAGGTAACGGACCCCGACGCACGGTGTTCCAGAACAGCACCCGCTGCGGCGCTCGCCCCGATGACGCATCGGCCAGCAGTGCCGCGAAAGCCTTGCCCGTGTACACCGGCTCAACGGGCACGCCCTCCTGCAAAAGCACCTCCACCGCGGCCAGCGACTGCGCGGTGGGAATGCCGTAGCCCGCGCCCAGCTGGCCGCGGACGACGTGCACCGGCACGGCCTGCTCCGCCTTCGCGGGCACACCATTCGCGCTCAGCCACCGGGCAGCCGCAGCGACCTGCAAGCGGACGGTCCGCGCGGAGGTGAACCATCGCTCCACCGTCGCCACGGCCCGCACCTCCGTCTTCACCCCCGCCAGCCCCAGCCCCAGCGCGAGGCCCGCCACCGTCCCGCCGGTGCCCAGCGCGCAGTACACGACGTCGGGCGCCTCCAGCACGCCCTCGCGAATCTGCTCCGCCAGCTCCAAGCCCGCTCGCGCCACGCCCGCCACGCCAGGAGGCAGCGTGCCGCCAGGGGGAATCACGGGCACGCCGTCGACGTGCGACGAAGTGAGCAGCCCGGGGCGCCGCAGCCCCAGCTCGATGCGGGAGTCGTAGTAGTGCAGCCTCGTCGGGCCGGAGGCCACGAAGGACAGGTTCTCCAGCACGCCGTGGGAGAGCGGCTCGAAGAAGAGGTGCGCCTCCACTCTGCGCCCCAGCGCCTGCGCCGCCGCCGTACAGGCCGCCAGGTGCGCCGAGCCGATGGCGCCCAGCGACGCCCACGCCGGCGCGTCCTTGAAGGGCGGCGTGGCCAGCAGCACGTCCAGCTTGCGCGCCTTGTTGCCGCCGTGGAGCGCGTCGAGTTGATCGTCCCGCTTCACCGTCAGCGCGCCCAGGCGCAGGTGCTTCGCCAGGCCCGGCAGCGAGGTCACCGGCGACGGCGTCTTCACCCAGTTGAGCGAAGGCAGTGCGTCGAGCTCGTCGGACAGGCCCATGCCCGCGTGACCTAGCATGTTGCGCCGGCGCTGGCACCGAGAGGTTCAGGCCGACGTCGCCAAGGCGCTATCGTGGGGGTTCGGGGCAGGCCAGGACTAGTGCTGAAGCTTGATCTTGATGACCTTCTTGCCGCCCTCGTACTTGAACGTACAAGCCTTGTAAGCAGGCGGGCCGAAACGCTCCGCGGGCACGTCGTTGGACACGCCCCAGGGCTCTTTCGGCCTTCCAATCAATGACGTATTGAGGTCACCGCTGCTGTCGAGATCGTGCATGACCGAGATCGCGTACGTGCCCGGCTTGTAGCCTTTGAACGTACAGCCGCCCTTCTTCGACTTGGGCTTGCTGTAAAGCTGCTCGTCGGCCTTTTCCATCTTGCCGGGGAAGCCGTCCTCCTTGGAGAAGATTCGGCAGCCGATCTGGCCGGTGTCATTCTCCAGGCCCAGAATCTCGACGACGATCTCATCCGCCGGCTTCGCTTCTACCGGTGGCTCAGCTTCCGCTGCCGGCTTCGCTTCCGCTGGTGGCTCAGCTTCCTGTGCAAGGGCCGGCATGACCGCAAGCCAGCTCAGTGCGAAAATCAGTGTCCTCATCTGTCGAATCATCTTGCGCCCTCCTGGAACGCCCCGGCGGAAGGGCGGCTCCGCGGAAACCATATCTCGGATCGATCGCTGTCGTCCATCGGGAGGAGAACGTGGCGGCCGGTGAGGATGATCGGTTTCATCCGAGCGGCAGGTTGGGTTGTTGTCGCGCGACTAGGCGGCGTCGACGTTGATTTCCTTCGGGGGGCGGCCGTTGGCGAGCGATAGCTGGTCGATCAGACGGGACTTGCCTCTCGAGTGCTCGTCGGCGAGAAACGCTACGACGGCCATCACCGGTTTGGGGATTTCGACGTCGCCGTGCTCCCAGCGGCTAACGGTGCGACGGTCGACGTCGAGGAGGTCGGCGAGCTGTTGGACGCCCAGCCCAGCGAACCTCCGGCAGAAGTTGAACGTTTCGGGACCGCGGAGAGCGAGTGCGCGGATTCGGCGGGCAGTCTTGGCGTCGAAGCGCTCGAGGTCACGGCCGTCGATGAGATCTCCGTGCTCGTCGATGATGTCCGTTAGCTCGGGGAGGTCTTTGCGAGTGAGAAGAGGAACGCGGCCGCGGAACGTGACGCCGTCCAGGGTGACTGTGACTTCGTGGGTTTTGCTCATGAGACCATACGCTCTGCTAGTAGACGGTGACCACGATGATGCCTCCGCGCAGACGGACCCCGACCGTTAGCTCGTCGCCTAGTGCGTCCGGCCCGGTCGTTGTCCAGTCTGAGGCCTGGTCGGGTGCGCTTCGCTGGACCGTGGCTGCGTTTCTCAATGCGTGTCGAACGTCGCGCACGCTCACTCTCCGCTGTTTCATTCGCGGGAGACCGCCGTGTGATCTTGGATACTTGCGAGCGCTCGAGCGGCGAAACGCGCGCGGTCCGCCAGGGGGCGCCAGATATCAAGACTGCGGTGACCGTGCAGCCGGTTGTTCTTGGGGCGTTTTTCCGGGGATCGCTGGCCTAGTCGATTGGGCTAGACGCGGATTAGATCGCTCGGGGGTGCAAGATTACGTGTGCCACTTTCCGTGCCTCCCAGTCACAGTTGGACGCAGGTCGGGCGGCCGGAATTTCGAAAAACGCATGAATTTGTAGGTCTGCGATTGGCACGCCTGATGCACCACAGTCACCGCGTTGAGAGGGCACTGCCACGTGTGGGTAGCGCGGACGGAGTTCGAGAAATGCAAGCGAATGACTTCCCACAGCTTCTGGAACAGCTCGCGGGGTCGGAGCGCGATGCGCATCGATACCGGGAGAATGGCTCGGTCGCCGAGCTGACGTACGGTGAGCTCATCACGGAAGCAGACCGGCTGGCTCGAGGCATGCACGGCCTCGGGGTTCGGCGCGGCGATCGAGTCGGGCTCGTTCTGCATAGTCCGCGGGAGTTCGTCCCTGCGTTCCTCGGCTGCGTTCGGGCCGGGTTCATCGCGGTGCCTCTGTATCCACCACTGACTTTGGGCCAGCTCGCCTCCTGGGCCGAGGTCACGGGGCGAATGTTGGCGACAGCGCGGGCGAGCCTGTTGCTTGCCGACCCACCCATCGCCTACACGCTCCGCTCTCTTCGCGATGAGGTTCCGTCACTACGCGAGGTGGTCTCGATTGCTGAGCTGCCCGAAGCTGGGGAGCTAACCTGCGGCGCCGTGAGCGACGACCAAGTCGTGTTCCTTCAGTTCACCTCCGGCAGCACGTCCGCACCTCGCGGTGTTCGTGTGACGCACGGAAGTCTCTGGGCGAACGCGCACGCGATCATGGTGGACGGATTGCGCGCGAGCTCCGAAGACCGCGGAGTGAGCTGGCTGCCGCTCTACCACGACATGGGCTTGATTGGCTTCGTGATGTCTCCGCTCGTCACGCGCACTCCCATCACGTTCATCTCCACGCTCGACTTCCTGAAGCGACCGGAGGTGTGGGTCAGAACACTGTCGGAAGACCGCGGAACCATCTCGTTTGCGCCCAACTTCGGTTATGCCTTGACTGCGCGCCGCACGACGTCGACCGAGGGACTGGACCTGTCCGCAATGCGCGTGCTGGGGTGCGGTGCGGAGCCGATCCAGCCCGATGCCATCAACAGTTTCTTCGAGCGTTTTGGCGAGACGGGTTTGAAGCGCAGTGCGTTTCTGTCGTGCTATGGCTTGGCCGAAACCACACTGGCAGTCACGTTCGCGGGGATGGAGGACGAGCTCGAGGTGGACCAGCTCGAATTCAAGTCCGAATCGACCGACGACGATACGTCAGGAATCCATCGTCTCGAACACCGCATTTCGGTGGTGTCGTGCGGACGCCCCCTACCCCGCCATCAAGTTTCGATACTCGGTGAACACGGGGAACCACTTCCCGAACGTCGAGTCGGTGAGGTTTTCGTGGAGGGGCCCAGCGTGACGGGCGGTTACTGGGACGACGAAGAGGAGACGAACCGCGTCTTCGTCGACGGCGGCGTCAGGACGGGAGACCTCGGCTACATGTCGGAGGGCGAACTCTACGTGACGGGTCGTTTGAAAGACACCATCATCGTCCGCGGCCGCAACTTCGATCCGACTCCAATCGAGGTCGCGGCGGGGCGCGTCGATGGTGTGCGCATGGGCAACGTGGCGGCGTTCTCCATTTCGGGAGACCTCACCGAGCGAATCGTCGTGGCCGCCGAGTACCGTGAGGGCGAGCCGGAGACCATCGAGTCGAACGTCGTCCGCGCAGTTCAGCACGACCTCGGCCTCACAGTGTCCGAGGTGGTGCTCATCGAGGCCGGCTCTTTGCCAAAGACCACGAGCGGCAAGCTCCAGCGGTCGGCGACTCGGGATCAGTATCTCGACGGCACGCTGGGCTTGATGCGT
>JAFDFW010000626.1 GCA_019309605.1 Deltaproteobacteria bacterium
GGGAGGGTCGACGCCGGTGAGGTGGGCAACGAGCTTACGCACAGCGGAGGTGACGGCGACCTGCTCGCGGCGAACAGCGTCCTTCTCCATTTCCTCCTGCTGGCTTTTGAGCAGCGCTTGTTGCTCAGCGGCACATTCGTTCTTCAGCGCGGCGCGGCTGGTGTTCACATGCGGATTGTCTATCCCGGAGATTTCCTGAAGGGTGTGCCAGAGATGGAGGCGGTCCGAGCACTGCAAGATAATCGCCGGCGAAACAACTTTGCGAACGATGCTGCCATCTTTGCCGACGACCGAAATGAAGGGAAGTTTCCCGACCCGCTGCCGTCGCGAGAAGCCTAGGTACTCGGTGATCGGGATCAGGTGATCGGCCATTGCTGGCGGGTCGGTAAACTCCGCAGCGAACTCCGCCTCGGAGGCTGCGAAGTGGGCAAAGGTGAAGGGCTTTTCGACTTCGACGGGCTGCCCTTCCGCGTCCTGGCCGGAGAGCGTTTCGGTGGTCCAAAGCGTGTCTGGTGCCGGATTTGAGGAGAGATCAAAACACATGCCGAAACGGTTGGCGCGATCCGGATCGTAGACGCACATCGGAAAGGCTCGGGAGCGTACGGCGCGTTCGGCGCGACTATGAAACGCAGCCTGCTTCTCCCCATCCCGCTGGCAGAGGACGGAAATCACGCCGGGCCGCGGGGCGGTCAGGCCCTCGAATATTTGTTTCTGAAAATCAGGGGCGGCCACACAGGTCTGGAGGAAGTAGACGCCACGCATCGCCAGCGGCAGCGTTTCAATGCTCATCGTGGAAGGCACGCTCGTGTCGGAGGCCGGGGCGTAGACCTCACGCAAACTCGAGCGATGAGCCGCGATCTTGATCGGCATGCCGCTCTCGAGCAGCGACATCATCTTCCGCAATTGCGCGCCACTGTCGTCATACAGACGTGCCATGACGACAAAGGGAGGACACAAGCGGAGCTCACCGGGCCCGAGTTGGCGCCAGTTGAAGTCGGCAAAGACCGCGTCATGGGTTGCGGATTCGTACTTGGAGCGGACCTCCAGTTGGGCCATGCGAAGGGTGCGAAAAACCCGGGCGATCCGATTGAGGTGTTCCTCGGCGAGCTCCAGGATTTCGTTCTCCTCGGTCTCAATCTCGACGGTGGCAAAATCGGTCGGAGTGATCGAACAGGCCTCCTTCATTTCGCCGAGCGTCTGGATGAGCTCCTGCACGCGTTTGAGCCGTTCCGGCGCCATCGCCCGTGAGAGCGCACTGTCGCCAAGCACGCGGGACAAAGAACCGAGGTCGAGGCTGGTCTCGGCAAACGGTCCGAGAGCACGCTCGAGGTGGTCGGCATCGTGCCCATGGCGATGGTACTGGTCGAGACGAAGGACGTTCTTCAGTGCGGTAATGGTCTCGGCAAGAGCATCGTTGAGGGCGGCGCAATGGTGGCGCCAGACTTCTTCGACAGGTTGGAGGATCTGCTCTTTCATGGCGGACACACGGTTCAGCTGACGGTGTAACGGTCCATCGCGGCATCGAGCCGCTGAATGAAGGTCTGATGATCCGGCCGATCTTGGCGGCTCCATCGGATCTCCTCATAGGTAGGGAGATCGGGATTGCAATAGACGAGACCCATGGGGGCAGGGTCGACACTCACTGCGACGCGCTGAGCCTCGTTGATGTCGCGATGGTTGTGCGCTTGAGCGGCGCCGCGCTTGAGTAGCAAGGGGTGAACCGGGATGCCTTCTTCATGCTCGAGGAACACAACCGGGAAGTTCAAACCGCCCTCGCCAAAGGCTTTGGGCATGAACACTGGGCACCGCTGCAGGATACGAACAAAGGAAAGTCCCTGGTGGTTCCATGCCTTTTCGATGGTCTCGTCAAGGTGAGCGGGCAGCCAGGTGGCGGTTTGGGCGACGAAGGAAACGTTGGTCATCCCCATCACTACGCTGAGGGGGTTCATGGGTTGCAGGTAGGTGCCGTGCGGGGTGGTGTTGGTTTTGTATCCGACGGGCGTGGTCGGAGAGACCTGCATTTTGGTGAGCGCATACACCTCGTTGTCGAGCACCAGCACGACCGCGTTGATGTTGTAGCGGATCGCGTGCAGCCAATGGTTGCCGCCGATACTGAAACAGTCACCGTCGCCCATGATCACGATGACCGGAAGCTCGGGACGCGCGAGGCGTACGCCCGTGGCGATCGGCAAAGCCCGGCCATGGATGCCGTGAAAACCGTAAGTGTTGAGATAGTGGGGGAGGCGGCTCGAGCATCCGATGCCGGAAACCGAGACAACGTCCTCTGGATCGAGGTTGTTTGTGCGCAGCACACGCTGAAGGGCCGCCAGCACTCCATGGTCGCCGCATCCCTTGCACCAGCGGGGCTTCTCAGATTCGTAGTCGTCGAGGGAGTGCGCGTCGACCGTGCCGCTCTCGATGACGCATAGGTCCGTGAGTGTGGACATCGTTAACTTACTCCCTTGAGTGCGCGAAGAGTGTGCGCGAAGAGTCTCGCCGAGGCTTTCGACTACCGGTTGATCGCCGAGGATGCGTTTGATTTCGCCGAAGATTTCCACCGGCATGTAGGGGCGGCCAGGGACCTTGGCATAGCAGTCGATGTCCAACAGAGTGGCGGCTCGGAGCATCCACGCCAACTGGCCGTAACGACGGTTTTCCTTGGTAATCAACGGGTCGTCCCAATCATCGCTGTAGTTGAGCTCGGCCGTGATGATCCGTTCAAAACCCGCGAAGATGTCGTGGAGTCCGGGGGGCAGGGGACTGAGGAACTGAATGTGGGTGGAGGACACCGCGTAGCCTTCGTCACGCGCCATGTCGACGGCTTCCTCGATGGCTCCCCGCGTGCTGCCCCACCCCACGAGGAGGAGGTCGCCTTCGGGCGCTCCATGCACGCTCGGCGGATGCAGGCTTTGCTGTAACGCGGCGAGTTTCCGACTGCGCATGGTATGGCCGCGCTGGTTGCGCTCGGCGTCGTAGCAGGCCTTTCCATTGCGGTCGTGGTTGAGTGAGGTCGTCACGCCCATGCCGCCTGGCTGCCCGGGAATGAGGCGCTGCGAAAGGCCGGTCGTTGGATCCCAATCGTAAGGTAGAGTTTCCGGCGACACCGGACTCAGGTCGAGCGGAGGCCGTCGCGGTGTTTGGGAAAGATCGGGACGATCGAAGAGCTGCTGACCGGTCGCGAGGTTCGCGTCGGAAAGGACGATGACGAGCATGCGGAATTCTTCCGCGATCTTCCGTGCGACGGAAAGAATGTAATAACACTCTTCGATCGTACTCGGCGCCATCACCACCTTGGGTGCGTCCCCGGGAGCGCCATAGATCGCATGAAGCAGATCCGCTTGCTCGATCTT
>JAFDFW010000627.1 GCA_019309605.1 Deltaproteobacteria bacterium
AAGCAGTGCCAGGACGGAGACCGCCCATCCCGCCGCCCGCAAGCGATTCGCCAGCCGGGCGATGACGATGGAGTGCCCACCATGGTCTGCGAAGACATCGTCCCATCCCAACGCGCGGTCGAACACGTCCCTGCAGATCGCCAGCACTTCAGCAGAGCCCGGTTCCACCTCCGAATAGGCGTCGCGTGGTTGGATGTGTCCGGCCTCTACGTCCTGAGTCTTGGTGAGGGAGCCACCAGAAGTCCCCTCCGCTGTCGGCTCCTCGTTCGGTAGCAGGCGAGAGAGGTCGGGCAGGCACTCCCGGTCGATCTTCCCGGACACGGGCTTCGTGACGAACTCCTCGACCAGGAAGATTCTCGTTGGGACCGACGGCGCAGGAAGCTGTGCACCCAGCCTCCTCGTGACGCGGGCGGCCCACTCCGCCGGTGCCGGAGCGACGACCGGGATTTCACCCTCGGCGATCGACGGCGCAGCGACGAAGGCAACCAGCTCCTCGTTCTGGTAGTCCAGCACAGCCGCCTCGATCTCCTGGAACTGCGTCTGGAGGATGTCCTCCACAGGCTGGGTCTCGACGCGGTGCCCCCGTACCTTGAGCTGTGCGTCGACTCGGCCGAGGTAGTGCACGCGTTGCTTCCGCACGTCGATCCTGCATTTGTCCCCGGTGCGGTAGAGACGCCCGAACCGAGGGTGCGTGATGAACTTCTGAGCGGTTTGCTCCGGCAAGTTGCGGTAGCCGCGCGCAACGTGAACCCCACCAATGCAAAGCTCTCCGACCTCCCCGTGGGGCAGCGGGTTGAGCTCGCCGACTTCGAGGATGACGTAGGTGACGTTGGCGAACGGAGGGCCGATGGTCACGGGCTCCCCCGGTCTCAAGCTCTGGCGGCTTGTGTCGGTGCTCGCCTCCGTCGGGCCGTAGGTGTTGATGACCTGCCGTCTACCACGCGTCCACGGCTCCACAAGCGAGGCGGGGAAGGCTTCGCCCGCCGGAACGACGTAGCGGCACAGCGGGTACGGGAGATCCAACTCGGGAGTCGGTGTGAGGGTGGTCAGCAGCACTGGCGGACAGAACAGCACCGTGACCTCGGCTTCACGGAGGACAGGGACGAGATCCGGACCCGACCGGATCTGCTCCTTGGTCAGCAGGACCACGGTGCAACCCGAAACCCAAGCACTGTACATCTCGGAGATGCTTCCGTCGTATCCCAGTGACGACGTGAGCGAGGTCGCGTCCATGCCCGGGGTGAGATCGAAGTAGTCCGCGTAGCTGAGGGCCAGGTTCACGTAGCCCGCGTGCGGGCACTCCACTCCCTTGGGCATCCCGGTGGTTCCGCTCGTGTAGAAGATGGTCGCGAGGCGCTGCGTGGGGTCGTCCAGCCATGGTGGCGGCGCGCTTCGCGGCATCGTCTCGGGCAAAGCCAGGACATCGAGCGTCGGCAATCCGCGGAAGCTGTCTTGCCCGCGCGTGAGGACGACCACCGGCTGTGCGTCCTCGAGCATGTGGGTGATCAGGGCTTCCGGCAACGTGGTGTCGAGGAACATCACGGTACCGCCAGCCTTGAGAATGCCGAGGTGAGAGGCCACGATCTGCCAGTTGTCCTGCGCCATGACCACGGCCACGACCTGGTCCGGGCCCCTGAGGAAGGGAGACAGGGCCGCGGCCACGGCTTCGGCTCGCGCGTCGAGCTCAGCGAACGTCAGGGACTCTCCGGTGTGCGGAATCTGCAAGGCCGGGTGATCCGGGAACCGCCTGGCGGAGCGGCTGAAGATCTCCGTCAGCCACCGGACTCCCTCCTGATGCGGGACGTTCACGAGGTGTCGGTCGCCAAAGACATCAGTCAAGCTGTAGGGGCAGGTGTCCTCCTGCCCGTGCCGCGCCTTCTCGGCTACCCAGAGGTATCGTCTCCACGCCACGAACGTCAAGCCGAAGAAAACCACGAGCACGGCAACCAGAATCGAGCCTGCCATGGAGCGTCCTCACACAGTCGTGAAGTCGGGACCCTCAGGCGTTTTCGCCTAGAACGACGGTCCGCGTCTTCGTCGCGCAACGGACAGCGGGACGTTCAGTCGAAGTACCGCTGGAGCGTGCCTCTTCGGCGGATGTCCAGTGTTACGCAATGGAACCCACCACCCAGCATCTTCGAGTGCCGCAACTTCAATGGGATGACATCAAGACCGTGCGTTTCCAGCAGTGTGATGAGCGCCGTCTGATCTCGATCGACCACGACCAAATTCGGATTGATGCTGAACACATTCATATCGATCCAGTCACTACCAATGGACTTGGACAGGTATTCGGCCCCGTACCTGTCCGTACTCTCCATCGGCGGACTGTAAATGACCTCCCATTGTTTCAGGATGCCGGGCATTGAGTCATCATTGATGCGCGCGGGGTTGCATAAAAGCAAGGCCGGGCGCAACGCCGCGAAGGTAGAGTCGATATGACTGCCATAGTAAACACCTTGGAAGAAGTGCAC
>JAFDFW010000628.1 GCA_019309605.1 Deltaproteobacteria bacterium
AGATCTCGCTTGCACCCTCCAACGCCTGCTGCAGCACCCGTGACGAGGACCAGAAGAGAGCAAGCAAGAGCGCGGCGGCAAAGCATCTGAGCCGGCAAATTGCTTCTGATGCCCGGCGGAGTCAAGCAAGATGCGCGGGCCGGCCTATGCTGCGGGCCGGAGGTGTTCCAGACGGTTACGGAGCTTCTGGCGAGCTCGAACCTCGAGCTGTCGGACCCGTTCCTTGCTGACACCCATCTCTCGGCCGAGCGTCTGGAGCGTGCAAGGTTCCTCGGCAAGGATGCGCGCCTCCACGATTCGCTGCTCACGGACGCTCAAGGTGTCCATCGCCGACTGCAGCGCGGCGCGCACGAGGAGCACCGATTCGGCACGCGAGACGAACTCTTCGGGTGTTGGCTGCTTGTAGCTCATGCGATCCATCGCAGCAGGCGCATCGGCCACCGTGGCATCGAGAGAGAGGTCCCCCCGCGCCAACAGCGGCCAGAGGTGCTGGGCGCGCGCGAGCGGCATCCCGCTTTCCTCCGCAAGCGCCTCGGGTGACTCGAAGGCCTTGCGCCGAAACGCGCGCATTGCCCGACGCTCGGTACGCGTCGTCCCCAACCGGACGATCCGGTAGGAGCGCACGACGTAGTCGCGAATCTCGGCGCGAATCCAGTACGCGGCGTAGGTGATCAGCCGGCAGTTCTTGTCGGGGTCGAACTTCGATGCCGCCTTCAACAGGCCGAGATTGCCCTGCTGAACCAAATCTTCGGGCGGAACACCCCAGCGCCGATACTCGCGCGCGATGGAGATGACGAACGGCAAGCTCGATTCGATCAAACGAGCGCCGGCCGCTTGGTTGCCGTCCGCCCAACTCTGCGCGAGCTCACGCTCGGTTTCGGCGCTCAGGATCTCGACCCGCTTGAGCGAGGCGCGGTATCGGTCCAGCGCAGTTGCAGTCACAGTAACCGTCATGCCTGGGGGCGGATGCACTATCTGTGCCGAAGAGCCAAATACCGAAAACGGACGAAAAATCGGGGCGTACGCCCCTGCGCTGCGAGGTTTTGCCGCGCAGGGGAGCCTGTCCGCCGCGGCAACAGGAGCAAGGTTTGCGTCACTGGCGCAAGACCTGCGAATATGCAGAAACGCTGGATTTTTCAGGCTCAGCTTTGCCGGCGCACTCAATTATGCTAGCTTCGAGGCGTGGAAGTCGTCCTTCGCAAAGTAGGCCGGAACTCGGGTCGCGCTGTCGTTGGGCGTCTATTGCGGCCACCCCGGAAGGGTTCCGTCGTCGTCATCGAGTTCGCCGACGGGCTGCACGAGTACGTAACGACTCCGGTGAAGCGTGTGCTTCAACTTTGCGGACAAGACGGGCAGGACACGTATTACCTGCAAACCGCGAACAGTCGCTACCGCCTGGAGGTTCGCTCGAGCGAGTCGGGCGTGGTCGATCAGCCCATCGCGAACTGAGCCGAACCGGTCATCAATTTTCCAAGTTTGCCGACCAGCTGGTCGAGCACCGTTTGCAACTGCGCAAAGTCGCTGGGCTTGATCTCGCTTGTCTTCTCGTCGACGTAGAGCGCGCGGTTGAGCTCGATCTGAACGGCGTGCTGACCTCGTTTGGGAGCGCCGTAGCTCGAGGTCGTCCAGCCACCGCGGTAGGGGTCGTCATGCTTCACGCTCAAGCCGGCTTCGCGAAAGTGCGAATCGATTAGATCGATAATACGCCCATCGGCGGAGGAACGTCCGCGCGTGCCGGGAACGATGTCGGCACGACGAATCTCTCCCCCACCCAACATGCGGCGGCCCGCGGATGGCATTGAATGCGCTGCCAGGATGACGACTCTACCGTGCTGCTCTCGTATCTGCGCCGCGACCTCGCGCAACGTTCGGTGATACGGATCGTAGAAAAGCTCGAGCCTCCGTGTAAACTGCTCGACCGTTAGAGGCGCGCGCAAAAGTGGCGTCCCGTCTGTCCGGGCGCGCCAGACGACGCCGCGTGCTGGAATGTGGCGCCCTTTCGGATGCCGCGGCACAGCTGCCGAGTCGACGTCGTCGGGACCGCGGTTGAGATCGACGACGTATCGAGACACGCGTGACACCAACAGGGTGGCGCCGTGATCCGGCGCGCGTTGGTAGAGTTGATCGACGTAGATGTCGGAGTCCCGCAGCATCGCCAACGGCGTCGCGTCGATCTCGGACTCCACCTCAGGGGGCACCTGCAAGCCCGAATGAGGAACTTCGACGAGCACGGGGCTCGCAGTGGTTCGTGGGTGGGTTAGCTCGACGAAAGACACGGCGGGGCTCAGGCGCTATACGATTCTCGGAACGGCATCTGCGAAGGACTCACCTTGGTCCGAACCAGCCCACACGCAAGCCCCAGATAGAGCGCGCGGTAGACCGGCTCCAGATCGGCACCCGAAGCGCTCTCGCGGGCCAACACCCCGCCGAGCGTCGCATCCCCCGCAACCGAGTCGAGGACGCCAACCCACTCGAGCGGAGGCCCGTCTGCGCAGCGCTCGACCACACGCTCGCGAAGCGGTTCGAGCACCGACTCGATTTCCTCGAGGTGCGCCTCGCTCGCGGCGTCTCGAAGAAGCTCGTAAGGATCTTGTCCCGTCGGGAACGTCTCTTCGTGACTGCGAGCGCCTCGCACGAACGCCCACTCGCCGCGCCGCCAACGGAACGATTCCATCAGCCTGCCGCGAACCTGATCACCGATCGCCCGGAACAGCTCGACCGGGCGCAGGATACCGAGACCGACGAGCGCGTCGCCGAGGCGTCCGCCGTACTTGGGCAGGAGCGCCAGCGCCATTTCGATCTCCATGCGCAGACACTGACCGGTCGCCACGAGAT
>JAFDFW010000629.1 GCA_019309605.1 Deltaproteobacteria bacterium
GAGCCTCCTGCTCTTGAAGAGCGAATGGTACGCCCGCCGAGTCGCCGTCCGTCGCCGATTCGCGAAACGCCGTGAGTATCTTCTGCTGCGTCGCCAGCAGCTCGTCCATCGCAGTCTGCAGCGCGCCGCGGTTGGTGGCCGGCCAAAGGAAGATCGACACGAGCGCCCAAACCCCAATTCCCATGAGGGTTTCGAGCGTGCGGTATGCGGCAAACTCAAAGGCATGCCCCGGCTGCGCGGGACCCGCCATGACGATCATGGGGGTGACGAAGGCTGCGACAAACCAGAGGTAGCTGTTCTGGCCTTTCATTCTGTAGGTGAAGTAGCCAAGGAAAGGCGACGTCGCGACGAGCGTCAGCCAACGGTCTTGCGGAAACAGCATCAAGATGAAGAGCCCGGAGAAGAACGCGATCAGGGTCCCGATAGCGCGCAGCATGCCCTTGTAGAGCGATTGTCCATGGTAGAGCGATTGTCCATGCCCCGGTTGCCCGATCATCGCGACCGCGATCGCGGCCCAGGTTGGGCTCATCCAATTGGCACGTAGAGCGAGACCGTACGTGATGGCGATCGCGAGACCCAACTTGATCGAGTACTTGGCCTTGTCGGACAGCACAAAGCGACTACGGCTGTGCTCCGCTACGCCAGTGTGCGGTATCGATGCGGCGGTCATAGCGGTTGGCGGTCAGCCTACTTCAATCGTCCCGTCCTCGTGAACCTTAACTTTGTCTCCGGTCTTCGTCCACTTCGACAAACATGCTAAAGCAGACGCTTGATGGCACGGTCGAGCTCGCTCACAAAGGCAACCACGACGCCCCTCGCCTCGATTTTTGGCAGCGGGTTTCTGATCATCGTGCCGATTCTCGCCAGCGCCGTGGGGCACCTCTCGGTGATCGCAATGGCGGGGGTCTGCGTATTGGCTATCGCAGTCGGAGCCGTCATCCGATTCAACATCCGAAACGCCGAGCCCGTCCTGGCCGACAATCCTCCGGAGTCCACGCTTTCGCTCGAACGCACATCTGACCTGGCTCTGATCCTCGCGTACGTCATCTCCGTCTCGCTCTACCTCCACATTCTCGCTGCCTTCGTGCTCGGAGGTTTTGGTGCAGACACCCCGCTCAACGAGAACATCATCACAACGGCGGTGATCGGCGTGATCATGTTGATTGGGATGACCAAGGGTCTAGCCCCGCTCGAGTTCCTCGAGACTTGGGCGCTTTGGATCACCTTTGCCATCATCGCGCTTCTGCTTGCGGGGTTCGCCTACTTCGACTGGAACGTCTCGCAGTCGTCGGCGGGCATCCAAATGCCTAAGCCGCTCCAACACACGACATGGGAGGTCCTGACGATCCTCGCAGGCACCCTCATCGTCGTACAGGGGTTTGAAACACCCCGCTATCTTGGTGATGAGTTCGACTCCGATACACGAATCAAGGCCTCGCGTTGGTCCCAAATCATCTCCACCACCGTGTACATCGCATTCGTGGCCCTCGCACTTCCGCTCACGCATCTTCTCGACGGGAAATACGACGACAACAGCCTCATCGACCTCGCAAAGTTTGCCTCACCCCTTCTCGTTACACCTCTGGTTATCGCCGCCGCACCGAGCCAGTTCTCTGCGGCGGTCGCCGACACGATGTCCGCCACCGGAAACATGGAGGAGGTCACCAACCACCACCTCAAAGAGAAGTTCGGGTACCTCCTCATCGGCGGGGGCGCGATCGCGCTGACCTGGTCAACCAGTACGCTCGAGATCGTCGCTCTCGCTTCGAGGGCATTCGCGTTCTACTACTTGCTCCAGTGCTTCGTCGCCTTCACCGTGAGCAAATCGGTCACGCAGAAGCTCGGAATCGTGGTGCTCGCGTTGGCGCTGGCGTTCATTACGGTGTTCGCCACACCGGCTAGCTGACGACATTCCTGCTCAATCGCTGCAGCGGCGATTGGCCGACCGGGGGTCGAGCTACTCCGAGGTCGTGGACCGTGGAACCGCAAGCATGTGTACAACCTGATCAAGGACGCCGACGTCTTCGTCGACAACCTGCGGCCGGGAGTCGCGGACACCGAGGGCTACTCGGCGCAAGCTCTCGCCGAGCGAAAGCCAGGCATCATCGCGTGCAGCGTCAAGCTGAACGCGCACCGAGGGCCAGGATCGCAGGTCGAGGGAATGAAAACCCCGCAGTACTGGGAAGACCCGCTCCTTCACGTGCCGGGGGCTTGCAAGCCGGAGTGGTTGCCGCGATAAGTGAGCGACAGAACGACGGAGAAGAAGCATGATTGAACAACTCGAACAAAGCTCTGACAACACGCTCGGCTACAAGGTCAGCGGAACGATCGTCAAAGACGACTACGAAGTCTTGACCCGTGAAGTGCAAGCACTGGTCGACCGCGTGGGTGACATCAACATGCTGCTGGACTTGACCGAGTTCCACTGGGAGAAGGTCAGCGCCTGGGGTGCAGACTTCAAGTTCGGGCACGACTACCACAAGAAGATCACCAGGATGGCCATCGTCGGCGACAAGAAGTGGCAGAAGTGGGTCACTCACCTTGCCGCACCCTTCTACGCTGGCGAGGCCCAATACTTCGACGTCGAGGACGCCGACTCCGCATGGGGGTGGGCAAGAGAAGCCTAACTGGCTGAGAAGCGGTAGACGCCGGTGGCAACCTTCCCTGGTTCTGCTCGCGACCCTACCGGGGACGTATCAAAGTTGGTGAGGCCGTGCGGCCTGTGCTTTTCGCCTTGCTGTCGGAGCACGGGGCTCCGGTCAGTGCCGCGCCGTCGCAGGCTTGCCAGGTCGCGTCGCGGCAGATTTCCCCGATTTCGCGAACC
>JAFDFW010000630.1 GCA_019309605.1 Deltaproteobacteria bacterium
TACTACCCGATCGGCAACAGAGACGGTTCGGGTGACCCACTCGACGGATCGAAGCACCGCTACATGATGCGCTTCGAAAAAGAGGAACTCCCACAGGTCGACGCCTTCTGGTCGATGACCATGTATGGGTTTCCAGACCAGCTCATGGTCGCCAACCCAATCAACCGGTATTCGATTGGCGACCGCAGCAAGCTCCTGTACGCCGAGGACGGCTCACTGACGATCTACATCCAGCACGAATCACCCGGGAAACAGAAGGCCAGAAACTGGCTGCCCGCGCCCAACGGGCCCTTCTCGCTCCAGTTCCGCATGTACCTGCCCAAGGCCAAAGCGCTGGACCCGCTCTATCTGCCGCCGCCGGTCCGACCGGTGAAGTGACCCGAGCTGGCTAGTTCGACATCCACTGCGGCAAGGGCTCGCTCTTGCGCACGAACGAGATCGCGTTGGTCCCGGAGCGGCCCACCATGACGGCTTCGATCAGGGGCGTGTGCGTTTCCGTGGCGCGGGCATGCCACTCGACGATGAAATTCGCGCCGGAGCCGCCGGCTACGTCATGTCGCTCGACCAGGAACTCGATCGTTTGCAGCGGGTCGAGCTTTATCAACCGATCGATATACTTCCGCGAAAGCTTCCCGTTGGTGTCGTAGTACTCGACCGCGCTGACGTAGATCGGCCGCTTCGGATCCACGTTACGAATGCTCAGCATGGTTTCGAGAAGATAGGGGCGGCCGCCGTCGTAGTAGATGTGCGAGTAGACCGGGACGTAGGCGGCCTGATGCACGGGCAGCGACCGAGCCGACACGTCCGCGGCCGCGTAGGCCTCGAGGCTCGGCGGGATGTAGGCGCGCGGGGGCTCGTACCGGACCGTGTCTTCGATCGCGTGAAGCCGCTCCTCCGTGTTGGTTCTGCTGCGGCTGTAGACGAAGGCCATGAAGGCGATTGCGAGCAGGATGAGAACGCGGACACCGTGTTCCATGAACCAGAGGAACCACTCCGGATATTTCTGATCTTCCCTCACTAAAACGCTCCCCAATCCTGCGACTGGCCTGTGTATCGCACTATTCGAGGCGCTCCTGCAACCCCGAGCGGCCGAACCTTGAGGGGGCGCGCATGCGTGTTATGAGGAGAATCGCTCCCGGGTCGTCTAAGGGCAGGACAACAGGCTTTGGACCTGTGAATGGTGGTTCGAATCCACCCCCGGGAACCAGTTTTCATCATGCGCATCTGTCTGATTTCCACTCTCATCCTGGTCGCCGCTCTCGCCACTGGCGGCTGCAACAAGGGCGACAGCTCTCCGACGACCGCGAGCGCCCAAGCGACGGCTGAGGTCCTCGGCTGCTCCCACGACGTGAAATCCAACGCCGTCGCAAAGCACAGTTGGCCCTACCCGGCTGACTTCCGCAATATCCGCTGGGGCAGCACCTACCAACAGATGAAGCTCAAGCTGAAGCCGACGCACGCGGCCTTCATCACCGCCACCGTCACCTGGAAGAAGGGCGAACTCATCGGCGTGGAAGACAGCGAAGTGTTCGTCAAGAAGCCGCGCCGCCTCGTGGCTAAACGTGATCTGTATGTGAAGCGCAAGGTCTGGGACCAGGGAATCGAAGTAGAGCGTACCTACCTGGCCGTCGCGCAAGGAGCGGTGGGAAGCTTCTTGTTCTACAATTCGCGCGGGATGTGCATGGTGGGCACGGAGCACGGACCCGGCTGGACCCCATGCACGCTCGACGACGCATTCGAAGGCTTGAGCGAAGAACGTTCCGCTGCGTGCGAACACGTTTGGTGGATCAAAGTTCGAAAGAGCAAGGTCGCTCAAGGGTGGATGCCCGTCGATCCTGGGCTCATGGAGCGGGTGGCGCCTCCGACCGACGTAGCCAAATAAACGTCTCCTGATTGCCCTTCGGTCCGGTGATCACGCTGTCCGCTTCCGCGACTAGCTCGAAGCCAGCTCTCCGGGCGTCAACGACCAACGCGGCGATCGCTTCTCGCCGGTGCGCCGGATCGCGAACCACGCCGCCCTTGCCAACCCTGTCTTGCCCAACCTGAAACTGTGGTTTGACGAGTGCGAGGACCTCACCGCCTGTTCTCAGGAGCAGGTGCGCGGCCGGCAAGAGCTTTTCGAGACCGATGAACGACGCGTCGATGACCACGAGGTCGAGCACCTCTGGCAAGTCGCCTCGTTTCAAATGGCGCGCGTTGGTGCGTTCCATGCCCACGACGCGCTCGTCGTTCCGAAGCTTGTTGTGAAGTTGCCCATAGCCCACGTCGATCGCGAACACCTTCGTCGCGCCGCGCTGAAGCAAGCAATCGGTGAAGCCGCCAGTGGATGCCCCGAAGTCGGCCACTGTCTTGCCGGCGGGGTTGTACTCGAACGCGTCGAGGGCACCCCCGAGTTTGACGCCGCCGCGCGAAACGTACGGGTGATCAGGCTCCCGGACGTCCAGCGGGGCCTCCTCAGGCGTCTGCCGTCGGTGAAGACCTTGCCGGCGAGAATCAGCGCCTGCGCTCGCGCCCGAGATGGGGCGAGGCCGCGTTGGGTCAACAAAACGTCGGCGCGGACCTTCGGCACGCAGGAAGATTGGACTAACTTTCTTTGAAAAGCGAACAGAGGTATCTTGATCCCATGGCGCGCAACGTGCTCTTCCTTCTCGGGGTCGGCTCCATTGGCTGGGCCCTCCTCTATGTTTTCTTCGGGGACACGATCATGCCGCTCTGGATGGGACTCACCGACCGGCCGCAGGGTGGGCTCTACATCGAGTCGATCGCGGTCAACGTCGGGCTGTGGTCCGCGCTTGGCGCGTTTGCCCTTTTTGGCGCGGCATTCCAACGCCTGAGATTGGCGGCAGCGCTCACCTTCGTCGTGTGCGGCGCGGGTTTCGCCGGAGGCCGGATCCTAGCGCTGGTCCAGGGCGCCAAGCCAGACCCGTACAGCGGCATAGCCCTCGCGCTGGAGGTCGCTGTCGTCGTCGCAGCAGCCGCGGCCTACATCTCGGAAAAGGCACGCTCGCCGCCGAACACGCCGAGCAGGCCGACGCCGCAACACCGTCCCCGATCCAGCAGCCCTAGCCACAGGCTACGTCGAGGACGCCTGACGCAGGATCGCGCCGCGGATCGGGCCCTCCGCGACGGGAGCCAGCCTCATCCCCGCCTCAAAAAGGGATGTCGTCGTCGCCGAAGTCGTCGGTGGGAGGGGCACTGCCACCTCCACCGCCTCCACCGCCGCCGCCGCCGAAGTCACCGGGTGCTCCGGAGTCGCGGCCTCGTCCGCTGCCGAGGAGAACGATGTTCTGGGCGACGATTTCGGTCGAGTTGCGCTTGTTGCCGTCTTTATCTTCCCACTGGCGGTACTGGATGCGGCCCTCGACGCAGAT
>JAFDFW010000631.1 GCA_019309605.1 Deltaproteobacteria bacterium
GCCCCCGCAACGCGGTGCGTCGGCGCAAGGCGGCTCCCGGCGCTCCGCCGCCGCACGCAACACGCGCGTCAGGTAGCCTCGGGCGGCGCCCCGTTTGGACGAGGTCAGCGCCAGTTCGACACGCTCACCCGGCAACGCTCCGGGCACCAACACGATTCCGTTCGGGGTCTCGACCACCGCGTCGCCCCCACGGCCAACCGCGCGAACTTCGCCCTCCACCGACTGTTTGCTGGCCATCAGTACTGAAAATACTGGGAGGGCAATCCCTCCTCGAACAGGAATCGGAAGTCACCATCGAGGACGGCGCGGCGTTCATCGGGGTCTTTGTTGTCCAGGAGAACGACGTTCGTAAAGACGGCGACGGTCTCTTTGGTGTCGTTGTCCATCCAGGGCACATACAGCTCGTCGAAACGAATCGTGCCCGAAACCGCGCCGTAGACGACTGGAATGCGAGAGAACCCCGGACAGGTCGCGTTGAGATACAGCGTCATCTCGACCTCCGACGCAAGTCCCACGAGGTCGATGTCCGTGCCGAGCATGCTCTCCTTCACCATCCGCGGGTCGCGGATAAAGACCGAGATGCCGTTGGTGTAACTTTGGAGGTCGCTGCCCCGCTGCATGACAATATCGATGATTTCGACCGCGCCGCTTGGCTGCATCGCGAAGAAGTTGGGGTTCAGGTCGAACGGCTCTCCATTGAGCCCGCAGTCGGGCGCCCAGACTTGGCCGACCGCGCTGCCCTCTCCACTACCCATGTTGCACCCTGCCGCGAGCAGCATGCACAGGGCGAACGCCCAGAGCTCATGCGATGAAGCCGCCACCAATCACCTCGTCACCACGATATACCACTGCAGCCTGCCCCGGCGTAATCGCCCGCTGAGGCTCGTCGAAGCGCACCACGAACCCGTCGCCCGTCGGCGTGACGTCTGCGAGGGCGCCGCGATGCCGATAACGTATGCGAACCTCGCCGTGGAAGGCGTCGCCCGGACGGCCTGCGACCCAATGGGCATCGGTCGCCGTGAGCTGCTGGTCGTAGAGGTCCGACTCGTCGCCCACGACGACCTCGGCTGTATCGGGCACGATCCGAAGGACGTACCGGGTGCCGCCGCCTCCAAGGCCCAGCCCGCGCCGCTGCCCGCGGGTGAAGTTGGCCACGCCCTCGTGGCGGCCGAGCACGGTACCAGCAGGATCGATGATGTTGCCGGAGGTCGTGGGGCTCCCCTGGCGGTTGATGAAGTCGCCGACGCCACCGTCGGGCACGAAGCACAGCTCCTGGGACTCAGGCTTGTCCGCATTGGGTACGCCTAGACGCCTTCCCGCTTCCCGGACCTCCGACTTGGTGAGGTCGCCGAGGGGAAACAGGAGTGTTTCGAGGGTCGGCTGCGGCAAGCCGAAGAGGAAGTAGCTTTGATCTTTGTTGTCGTCGCGGCCGCGTAGAAGATGGAGTTGGCCGTCGTCGGCTCGGTCGAGGCGGGCGTAGTGCCCGGTCGCGATGTGCGTTGCGTCGAAGCGGCGAGCGACATCTGCCAGGTAGGTGAGCTTCACGGTGCGGTTGCAGCTCACGCAAGGGATCGGCGTGCGCCCGGCCTGGTACTCGGTGATGAACGGGTCGACGACGTTCGTGCGAAACGCCTCCCGCTCATCGAGGACGTAGTGGGGGATGCCGAGGTGCTCGCAGGTGCGGCGTGCGTCGTCGCGGTCTTCGGGAGCGCAGCATCGGCCCACTTGTTGCTCGCCGTCCGCGTCCCACAGATGGAGCGTCACACCGACCAAGTCGTGCCCCGCTTCGTGCAAGAGCGCGGCCGCGACCGAGGAGTCTACCCCGCCACTCATCGCTACCAGAACTCGCTTTACTTCGGACATTGGATTCAGCTACTGAACAAATCTACCGTGGGTTGTTACACTTAATAGAAAGTCGTATTGCCAAGAATGGCCACTAATTTAGCCATGTAATATCACGGTGTTACGATGTAAAACGTCAGGCCAAATCAAGTTTTTCTCGCGAGAGCTAAAATTCGCTTGAGGTTTTAGTCAGCCCCTCGGGCGAGGACTCTCCGAAAAGCCTGTGATGCCATCTCGATATCCGGCTCGCTGGTCTCCATACCTAAACTGATTCGAACCGCGGAGCCAGCGCGCCACTGTTCATCCGGATACATTGCCCGAATTACGGTCGAAGGCTCCTGGAGCCCGGACGAGCACGCGGCCCCTGTCGAAAGGCAAAGGCCCTCCATGTCGAGTGCGGCGACCAGGAGTGGTCCCTTCCAACCCTGGAAGCTCAGGTTGGACACGGTGCCCGTGCGGGGGGCGCCAGCGTTGGGGACGCCGCCCAATTGCAGGAGCCTCGATTCGATGCGGTCACGGAGCTCGCTCACCCGGGGCTGCTGGGCGAGCCGCCTCTCGGTCAGGCGGCACGCGGCCCCGAAGCCCACCATGCTCAGGGTGTCCGGCGTTCC
>JAFDFW010000091.1 GCA_019309605.1 Deltaproteobacteria bacterium
CGCACGAGCTTCCGAAGCGCGAGACGCGCATCCCGCCCTCCTGCGCCCTCGGGAAGGTCGAGGAGCACATGTGCGGAGGCCTGCCGGCGCAGTTCTCTGCGCTTTCGAAGCAACAGCGGATACGAGCCCCCCGCCTTCGGCGAAGCCGCGCCCAGCAACTTGAGCATCCATAGAAAGCGGTACCCCGCGAGACCACAGCCAGGAAGCGTCGCAACCTCCTCGGCAGGCACGCCCCGCTTCAGCCAGAACAACACGGCGGTCTCCTCGGGCCGAAGCTCCTCGCCGCAACAGAGCGCTTCGCCAGCCGCGGTGATGTGATAGACGGCATCTCCGAGCTCTCCCCGCACGCTTGCCGTGTCCACCCCTTTCACTGCAGCGCGCATCGTCTGCAGCGCAAGGGTTCGTGCCGGAATCGGGTCCCGCAGCTTCCACCAGCTCGTCGATGTGGGTAACTGCTCGAGGCGCAGCACGAGCCCGTCCCATTCACACATCTGCAACACGTTCTCGAATACCTGCCGAGGCGAGGTGGCGACACGTCGGTCGACGTTGGCTCCCACGACCTGACCCGACTCGAACGACAGCGTCGCACGGCGTCCCTCGCCACGAACGTGTAACGTGCCGCTGGCGCTGGCTCGGTCAAGACCGATCAGAACGCGGCAGACGGTCGTGCCGCTGGGAAGCGAGCGCATGACTCTCGGATATGCGATTCGCCGACGGGTGGCCAGTTTTCAGCGTGAGGCCGCGTAGCGCGGGTCGCCGGGACGCAGGGCGAGCGCATTTCGGATTTGCGCGAACCGCGCGGACACCGATGTTGGCGCGACGCCATACCGCCGAGCGACTTCGGCTTGAGTGCAGCCCGGACGCTGCGCGACAACAGCGAACGCGTACTCGAGTGCAGCAGCCAATACCTCGGGCTTAGTGACTCGAAGCGCGCAGTGCGCTTGCATGTCGGACCACAACTGGGTGGCGCGTTCGATCTCGGCGCGCGAGAAACCTGCTTCACCCATCTTGAGCTGAACCGTCTCGGCAACCCGGTCACCTGGAGGACGGCGGACGGTGGCGGTCGCCTTGGGAGTGTCGGTCGCACCGCCGCCGATCCATTCGAGAAGGATGCGATGATCTGGGTTGCACGGGCCCTTCTCTTGCGCCAGCTCGGCGAGCGTCTGCGCTTGGTCGAGATCACCGAGCCGCGCTACGCAATGCGCGAGCGAACCGATGATCTCGTCGTGCTCCGGTTCGAGATCATACGCGCAGCGGAGATGACGTTCGGCGCCGACCGGATCGTCGAGCGCGACGTCCATGAGATGGCCGAGGTTGTGATGGTACCAGGGTGTCTGCGGTGCGAGCGCCGACGCCTCTTGATACGAACGGACGGCGACGCGATAGTTGCCGAGCAGCGCATGGCACAAACCCATCAGGGCATGAAGGACGTCGTCCTCGGCGCAGTGGCCTAGCACCCGCCGCAAGTGCAACGCCGCCTTCCAAGGATTGCTCTCGAGATGAAGCTCGGCGAGGTGTCGGTGCGCGTAGAGCGACGCCTCGCTGCCCTCCTCTGCGGCCGACACCAGCTGCGTCAGCAAACCCTCGGCGCGCTTGGACGATGCTTCGAGCGCTTCCTCAGCGCGCTCCCAAAGCTCTTCGACCGTGCTTGCCTGTTCACCCATTTGTATTCGTATAGCCGGTCAGTTTTTTGAACGCAAGACTCGTCAGCTTCGAACCCTCGCGCAAAACTGCATCGGCGACTGGTGTATTCGGCGAGCGGCTGTGCGTTTCGGTTCCATGAAACTGCACTCCACGCGTGCTTGAGGTATGCTTCCGACACTTGGCCTCGTAGGGTCGAAGGATGGCGAGACGATGATGCCCGAAGAATTCGACGAAAAGGGTTCCGCTGACCCTGAACAGGGAGAGCGGGAACGCCGCTGGTCCGAAGGTGTCTTGCGCGACACACTCAAGAAAGCCGTCGAGAAAGGCATCGAGGCTGGCATCGGAACGCTTCGAAGCGCGGACAGCGCCCTTCGCGGAGTCACCTTGGACGGCAAGCTCCCCAAGGAGCTCATCGGCTACGTCTTTGCGACGGTCGACGAGACCAAGAACGCGACGGTTCGCGTCGTTGCCAAAGAGGTCCGCGACTTCCTCGAGGCGACCGACATCGCTGGTGAATTCTACAAGGCTCTAACTTCGCTATCGTTCGAAGTGAAGACGGAGGTTCGCTTCATCCCCAACGATGCGGGCGGCATTCGGCCCCAAGTCAGAGCCCGCGCGGTGCAGAAGCGCAAACGGCGCAAGGGCGTGGTCGAAACCGAACAGATCATCCCACCCGAAGATACCGGCGAGACCTGAGCAATATGACCGCACCCGGCAAAGTGTACCTGGTGGGTGCCGGCCCGGGCGATCCAGAGCTGATCACCGCGCGCGGGCTCCGGCGCCTACGTGAGGCGGACGTCGTGCTCTATGACGCGCTCGTCCACCCCGATCAGTTGAGCGCGGCGAGGCCCGATGCAGAGCTCGTGTTCGTGGGCAAGCGCGCGGGGCGAGCCAGCCAGCGGCAGACGGAGATCAACCACCAACTCGCTCAGGCGGCGCGCGAAGGCAAGACGGTCGTGCGGCTCAAAGGGGGCGACCCCTACCTGTTTGGCCGCGGCTCCGAAGAAGCCGAGCTCCTGGCCTCGGAGGGGATCCCGTTCGAAGTGGTTCCGGGCGTACCCTCTCCGCTTGCAGCCAGTGCGTACGCAGGGCTTTCCTTGACGCACCGCGAACTCGCATCGAGCGTCGCATACGTCACGGCGACCGAATCCGTCGAGAAGGATCGCACGGGCCACGACTGGTCGAAGCTCGCCACGGCCACGCAGACCCTGGTCATCTTCATGGGTATGCGCAAGCTCGACTCCCTGATGAAGCTCTTGATCGAGCACGGGCGCCCTGCCGATACGCCCGTCGCGGTGGTTCAATGGGCGTCGCTGCCAAAACAGCGCACCGTCACCGGAACGGTGGCCGACATTCATCAGCGCGCCTCGGAGGCGGGGCTCGGCTTGCCCGCGCTCACGATCGTCGGCGATGTCGTGCGTTTGCGCGACAACCTGCGCTGGTTCGATACCAAGCCCCTGTTTGGGAAGCGCATCCTCGTGACGCGCGCCGTTCACCAAGCGGGGTCGCTTGCCGCGCTGCTTCGTGACGAAGGCGCACAGCCCATCTTGGCGCCAACCATCCGAATCGCGCCTCCCGCCGACCCCGGGCCGTTGCGGGACGCGGTGACCCACCTCGATTGCTACGACTGGATCCTCTTCACGAGCGGCAACACGGTCGACGCGGTCTTCTCATCGATCAGCGAGGCCGGTCTCGACGTGAGGGCTTTGGCGGGGACGAAGGTGTGCGCCATTGGCATCAAGACGCGGGAGGCCCTGGCGTCACGCGGTATCCACGCGGACATGGTTCCCGGGGACGCCCGCGCCGAGGGTGTGATCGCCGCGCTCCGGCCGCTGCTCGCCGAGCGGACACGCATCCTTCTCCCGCGCGCTGAAGTCGCACGCGAGCTGCTGCCCGCTTCTCTGCGCGAAGCGGGTGCGGAAGTCGACGTCGTCCCCGCATATCAAAACCTGCCCCCTGAGCCCAAGGAGGTCGAACGCATCCGGAGCCTCGTCGACCCGGCCGAAGGCGACGCCATTTTGTTCACGTCCTCTTCGACGGTTCAGAACCTATTCGACGTGCTGGGCCAAGACGCCGCGAAACGGCTGAACGCGCTCGACCTCTTTTCGATCGGCCCCATCACGACCCAGACCGCCGAGCGCCTGGGCCTCCGCGTCGCGGGCACCTCAGCCGAGCAAACGATCGAATCACTGGTGGCAATGGCACGTGCGTACTATGCCCCCCCGGGAGATGCCGATGCCTAGGTTTGTATGGTTGGGTGCCCTCACGATCCTTGGTCTCGTCGCCACGGCTTGTGGGGATCAGTGTGGTGCCGCCGAGGATCGGCTCGTCCCGATGAGCGAGCTCCCCTGCAGCATGACCAACGTCGAAGGCGTGTGGGAGTCGCACCCCCTTCCCCCGATCGCCTCCGAACAATGCTACTGGCTGGAATTTCGCGGCTGCAGCAAATATGAGCTCGAACACTCGCTCGGCCGGGTCCCGAGCTTGGTCGTCGGCTACACCTCGTTCGAGCAGGACGGCCGTTTTTCGACGGTCGGCTCCGGCAATAGCTTTGTCGTTGAGGAGGCCGGCGCTTCGACGGTGACCGTCCGCAACGCTCAGAACCAGCTTTTCTACCTGCGGCTCGTGCTCGAGTGACCCCCTAGCGGATCACGGCAGCCGGCCTTAGATTGGCCAAATGCGTGGGCGGTGCCCGGCTGGGCGGGCTCAGAGAAAGCGCTAAAATAGAGTATGGCCGACAGGTTCGAGAACGATGCCGGGACCATCACGCAGGTCAAACCGGACAAAAAGCTCAAACGCCCGCGGCTATACGCGGTTCTTCTGCACAATGATGATTACACTACCAGGGAGTTTGTCGTTCAGGTCCTTCACAGCGTCTTTCACCGCAGCGAGCAGGATGCGATTCGCATCATGCTCCACGTGCACCACAACGGCGTGGGGGTCGCAGGGGTGTTCACCCGCGAAGTTGCTGAAACCAAGATGCAACGAACTGAACGCTTGGCCCGGCAGCAGGAGTTTCCCCTCCGTCTGACGATGGAGCCCGAAGAGGAGGAAGACGCGTAAACATGGCCGGTCCCGTCATCGATAAAGAGCTTCAGGAGACCCTACGCAAGGCATTCGACCGTGCGGGGTTGATGCGGCACGAGTACGTGACGCTCGAGCACCTGCTCCTCGCCCTGACCGAAGACCCGAACGCCTCGAAGGCGCTGCGAGCCTGTGGGACTGACCTGCGCCGCCTGCGAAAACGGCTCGAGGAGTTCATGCAAGACCGCCTGTCTCGGGTTCCCGAGAACCTCAGCGTCGAGCCCCGGCAGACGCTGGCGGTGGAGCGAGTCCTGCAACGTGCGGCAATTCACGCGATCTCATCCGAGATGAAGACCATCGACGGCAGCAACGTGCTCGTTCAGATCCTCAAGGAAGAGGAGTCGTTCGCAGCCTTCGTACTGCAGGAAGAAGGCGTGAGTCCGCTCGATCTCAAACGCTACATCTCGCACGGCGTGGGGACGGATATCATCCCCGGGGAGAGCGACGCCTACACCGAAACGGACTTCGAGGACGACGAGGACGAGTCGTCCGCCGGGCGCGACCCGCTCGAAGCGTTCACAACCGATCTGATCGCCGAGGCCGCCGAAGGGCGCATCGACCCATTGATCGGCCGCCACGAAGAGCTCGATCGCACCGTTCAGGTGCTGTGCCGCCGGCGCAAGAACAACCCCGTATTCGTCGGCGAGCCGGGCGTAGGCAAGACAGCCATCGCAGAAGGGCTCGCGCGCCAGGTTCACGAGGGGCGCGTCCCGGATGTGCTCAAAGACGCCAAAATCTATTCGCTCGACATGGGCGCCCTCCTCGCCGGCACGAAATTTCGTGGGCAGTTCGAGGAGCGTCTCAAGGCGATCATGAGGCGGCTCCAAGAGATCGATGGCGCGATCCTGTTCATCGATGAGATTCACACAATCGTCGGCGCCGGCGCAACGACCGGAAGCTCGATGGATGCGTCAAACATCCTCAAGCCCGCGCTGGCCTCCGGCAAGCTTCGATGCCTAGGGTCGACGACCTATACCGACTTCAAGCATCTCGATCGCGACCGCGCCCTCGCCCGCCGTTTCCAGAAGATCGAAGTGCACGAGCCGACCGTCGAGGACACGATCGAAATCCTCAAGGGCCTCCGCCAGTACTACGAAGAGCACCACGACGTGAAATACGACGACGATGCGCTCGAGGCCGCGGTGCAGCTCGCACAAAAGCACATCCTCGAACGGTTCTTACCGGACAAGGCGATCGACGTGATCGACGAAGCTGGCTCGCTCGAGCGCATGCGCCCCGAGAGTGAGCGCACGCATCGCATCACGATCAAAGAGATTGAAAAAGTCGTCAGCAAGATGGCTCGCGTCCCCGTCGAGTCGGTGAGCGCCAAGGAGCGCGACCAACTCAAGGAACTCGGCCCCGAGCTTCGCAAAGTCATTTTCGGCCAGGACCCTGCAATCGAAAAAGTCGTCAGCGCAATCACGCTGGCGCGGGCCGGGCTACGCGCGGACCACAAGCCAATCGGATCCTTCCTGTTCGCCGGACCCACCGGCGTCGGCAAAACGGAGCTGGCACGACAACTCGCCCGCGTGATGGGCGTCGAGCTCCTGCGGTTCGACATGAGCGAATACGGCGAGCGGCACTCGGTGTCGCGGCTCATCGGCGCGCCTCCGGGCTACGTCGGATTCGACCAAGGCGGGCTGCTCACCGACGCGGTTCGCAAACACCCGCACGCCGTGGTGATTCTCGACGAAATCGAAAAAGCCCATGGAGAGCTGTTCAATATCCTGCTGCAGGTGATGGACCACGCCAAGCTCACCGACAACAACGGCCGTGAAGCCGACTTCCGCAACATCGTGCTCGTCATGACGACGAACGCGGGTGCATTCGAAGCGACCGAGAAAGTCGTCGGGTTTGGCGGCGGCGACGAGCCCGCGGACTTCGCAACCGGGCGCGCGCGGCAAGCGATCGAACGCATCTTCACGCCGGAGTTCCGCAACCGGCTGGATGCGTCGGTGTACTTCAGCGGACTCGGCAAAGAGGTCATCCGCATGGTGGTCGACAAAGAGGTCGCCCTACTCGGCGATATGCTCGCCGAGAAGCAGGTCCGGCTGGAGCTCAGCGACGCGGCCCGCGATTGGCTGGCGGAGCACGGCTACGACCCACAGATGGGCGCACGCCCCATGGCGCGGCTCGTCGAGCAGAAGCTCAAGAAACCGCTAGCCGAGGCGATGGTCTTTGGGAGCCTGAAGGATGGCGGAGCGGCAATGGCCGAACTCCAGGATGGCGAGATCGTACTCTCTTTTCCTGAAACGAACGCGCCGCGCGCAGACGCCTAAACGCCGAGAACCACCATCCGTGCCCTCCTTGCGCTAGCCTACTGCGTCCACTGATGGCTGTGTACCTACTCGACAAGGAACTCTCCTTTCCTGCGCCCGAAGATGCAAACGAGGAAGGCATCGTGGCGGTCGGTGGGGACGTGTCCCCGGAGCGCCTCCTCGTCGCCTATCGCAATGGCATCTTCCCGTGGCCCGCGCGGGGTTGGCATCTTCCCGTGGCCCGCGCGGGGTTACCCGCTCCTGTGGTTCTCTCCCGATCCGCGCTTCGCGTTGACGCCATCGGGGGTTCATGTGTCGCGCTCGCTGCGCAAAGTGATCCGGAGAGGACAGCTCCGCGTGACGGCCGACACGGTGTTCGATGACGTGATCACGGCTTGCGCCGCCATGCCACGCCCGCATCAGCAAGGCACTTGGATCACGCGCGAGCTTCAGGACGGCTACCGCGGGCTTCACGACCTAGGGTACGCGCACAGCATCGAAGCGTGGCGCGACGACGAGCTCGTGGGCGGCCTCTACGGGGTGGCGCTCGGTCGGACCTTCGCTGGCGAATCGATGTTCGCTTCGGAACCCGACGCGTCGAAGGTCGCGTTCACGACCTTGCTCGGGCACCTGGCCATGTGGGGCTTCCAGGTCGTCGACTGCCAGGTGCATACCGAGCACCTCGCGCGATTCGGCGCGACGATGTGGCCGCGCGAACGCTTCCTCTCCGAATGGCGCGCCGCAGTCGACGAGCCCAGCGTCTTGGCACCCTGGCAGCTCACGATGTCCCCCAAAGAGTCGCTGACACAGCTACGACCTGATGTATGATGTAGGGTGAAATGAAGTCGACGATATCTTGGACTTGGCTCGCGACCCTGCTGCTCTGCGCCCTCGCCACGCCCCCCGCCCTGGCCCAAGGAGGGCCCGACGCCGGGACCGAAGCCGGGACCGAAGCCGGGACCGGGCACGAGGCCGGCACCGGCACCGGAAACGAGGCCGAGGCCGAGGCGCAGACGGGGACCGAGCCTGACGCCGGCGTCGACGCGCCGCCGACCGAGGCCGCCTCCGACGCCAAGCGGATG
>JAFDFW010000632.1 GCA_019309605.1 Deltaproteobacteria bacterium
GTGCTCACCGACGTGATGATGCCGGGCACTAGCGGTCTCGATCTCTGCCGCGCCATCAAAGAAGACCCTTCCCTGGAGAACATCCCCGTGATTCTTCTGACCGCGCGTGGTGAAAACGAGGCGGCGCTCGAGGGTTACGAGGCTGGCGCAGACGACTTCGTTTCGAAACCCTTCCACACGAAAGTCTTGCAAGCCCGAATTCGTGCCCACTTGAAGATGCGCGGCCTCAGCCTGCAGCTTGCCGACCAGGCGCGCCTTGCATCCGCAGGAACGTTCGCCGCGGGCCTCGCACACGAGGTAAAGAACCCGCTCAACGCTGCAGTCAACGCGGCAAAGGTGTTGGCGGAGGGCGGATCCACGCGCGTGTCGAACGAGCGGCTGATCGGGCTCATGATCGACGCACTTGAACGGATTGACGGCATCGTCTCTGCGCTGGACGCCCACGCGCGCCCAGCGGATGGAAGCGACCTCGCGCCGTGCAATGTCCGCAAGGCGGTCGAGTCCACTCTGCACTTGCTCGAGCACAAGATGAAGCACGTGGCTGTGCACGAAGACTATGAGGTAACCGGAGACGTGTTCGCACCTGCACGGGCGGGGCGTTCAACCAAGTGCTGCTCAACCTGGTCGACAACTCGGTTCGCTCGGGTGCCGAGAACATCTGGATCGAGCTTCGGCAGGTGGACAAACAGGTCTCCGTCACCGTGTCGGATGATGGCCCCGGCGTTCCTGCCGACATGGTCCACCGGATCTTCGACCCCTTCTTTACAACCAGAGTGGAAGGCGAGGGGACGGGGCTGGGGCTTCATCTGAGTCGAAGAATCGCGCAGGAGTGTGGCGGTGAGCTAAGATATGAGCCTAGGCCCGGTGGGGGGGCCCGCTTCGTGATGGAGATACCCGCGATGGAGCAAGCGGCATGACAGCGCACGTATTATTCGTTGATGACGAGGAGCCTAGGCCCGGTGGGGGGGCCCGCTTCGTGATGGAGATTCCCGCGATGGAGCAGGCGGCATGACAGCGCACGTACTATTCGTTGATGACGAGGAGCCGAACCTCGTTGTCTTTGAGGCGGTCTGCGGGGATGACTTTCCCGTGTTGACCGCGTCGAGCGGGGCGGCGGGGCTTCAGTTGATGCGGGAGCACGAGATTGGGGTCGTACTGACCGACCAGCGCATGCCGGGGATGACCGGGATCGAGCTCCTCGAGAAGGTGGAGGGCGAGTATCCCGATACGATTCGGTTGTTGATCACGGCCTACTCCGACTTACAGGCTGCCGAAGACGCGATCAACCGTGGGCATGTGCGGCGCTACATGCGCAAGCCGTGGGATCCCGAGGTGCTGCGCGCGGAGCTTCGCGATGCGATCGACCTCTACAATCTCAACACGCGGGTCAAGCAGCTCGAGCAGCGTTTGCTCGAGACGGAGCGTGCGTACTCCTTGAGCGTGGTGGCAAGCGGGCTCGCGGACGAGCTTCGGAGTCCGGTGGGCTGGATTCGCAATAACCTCACGGTCATCGAGACATCGATTTCGGCAGCGACGGCGGCGCTCGAGGAGGCCACTCCGAATGTGACGCGTGCCCGAGGGACGCTGGCGCAGGTCGAAAACGCGGTCATCGACGCGCGCGATGGCGTGAAGCGGATTCTCGAGCTCACCGAAGAAATGGCGAGGGCGCCCGAGGAAGTGGAAGCCGAGGTCGTCGATTTGGCGGATGCGGTTCGCGTGGCGCTTCGCAAAGCGGAGAGCAGTGGGCTTCGTGGGCGAGCGTTGATCGAGGTGGCGACCGGCGTCGAGCCGAAGGTGATGGCGACTCGCACGAACATCGTACAGATCGCATTGAACTTGTTGGCAAACGCGATTCAACGAGCGGCGAGCCGCGAAGGTGGCCAGGGGATCGTACGGGTCACAACCGCCATCCTTGGCGACAAAGCCGTGCTCGACGTTTCGGACAACGGCCCACCGATCGGAGCCGACCAGATGGAGACCGTGTTCAAGCCGTTTGGCGTCGGAGGGCGGCTGCAAGGCGCAGGGGTCGGCCTGGCAATTTCCAAACGCATTGCCGAGGAGCTCGGAGGTGAGCTCGAGGTGAGGGCGACGGACGCCAAAGAGACGTGCTTCCGGCTGACGCTACCGCCAGCCAAGAACGGGACCGGCGAGGCATGACTACGGGGACCAGACCGGGTTTGCACCAGTTCGGACTTATCTTCGATGAAAGCGCCTGGCCATTGCTCTACGTCCGCTTTCCCTCGAAGGCGCTCAGTGACGAGGGCTTCGAGTACTTCATCGATCGCTACACGACGGTGGTTGAGCGCCGCATACCCTTTGCCACGATTCTCGATTCGAGGGGCCCGACGACGGCGATCACTGCCAACCAGCGCAAACGCCTGACCGAGTGGTTCGATGTCACGGGCGACCTCGCGGGGGAGTATCACTTTGGGATTGCCGTGCTGATCAGCAACGGGCTGATTCGCGGCGCGCTCAAGGCCGTGACCTGGGTAAAACCGGTCCCGGTGCCGATCATGCCATTCGGATCGATTGCTGACGCGTCGAACTGGGTGCGCGAGATCTTCGCTGAGCGACGCATCCCTATCACGCCGTCAATCGAAACCCTGCTGGCCGGACGTAGCTAAGAGGGGTCAGCTCCCCTTTTTTACTTCAGGGCGTAGCCGGTTGCGCGGACGACGGCCTCTAGGTCTGCCGGGTGGGCGGAGCCTTCCACTGTCGCGCGGCTCGGGTCGAGTGTGACCCGCACGGAGGTGACGCCGTCGGCGTCGCGGAGGGCGCGCTCGAGCTTTCGAACGCAGTTATTACAGGTGAGGCCTTCGACCTCGAGAGTAACGACGGCAGGCCCGGCGCTAGGAGTGCGACGCAACCACGCACTGCGAAGGTCGTCGAAGACGAAGTACACAAAGAGACCGGCGAGAACCAAGGCGGATGCCCAAGCCCACCACGGGTGAGCGTGCTCATGGGTCATGCTTCCGAGTGCTTCGAACGGGATGAACGCGTCGTAGACGTACGCGAGGCTGACACTTCCGATGACGACCGTTGAGAGATAGACAGCCAGTACGCGGCCGCCGAAGGCCCGCCTCACGGCGCCGATTGTGGCGATGTTGGTGGCGGGACCAGCCATCAGGAAGACGAGCGCGGCGCCAGTGGGCATTCCCTGTGCGATCAGCGCGGCGGCGATGGGAACGGACGCGGTGGCACAGACGTAGAGCGGCAGGGCGATGGCTAGCGCGGCAAGGCCAGCCAGCGCTGGGTGGATGTTGGACCAACCCGCAATCATAGACGATCCACTTCCAGATGGGGCGGATGACGTCGATCATGTGCTCGAAGAAGCCCGCTGTGGATTGTGGAGCGCTGGCTTCTCCTAGGCGCGCGTTGCTGTCGGCATCGGTGTGCAAGGCTTCGGTGGCGGCTCCGCCGGCCAGTCCCATCACGAGCGCGCTTACACACTTGTAGATCGTGAACGGCCAACCGAGGAACGAGGCGCTCACGAGCAGCGAGTCGACGCCGGTTTGCGGGGTGCTGATCAGAAAGCCGACCGCAGCCCCGTCGCTCGCGCCGTCCTTCTTGAGC
>JAFDFW010000633.1 GCA_019309605.1 Deltaproteobacteria bacterium
TGCGACCAGATGCGCACGCGGTACCCCGCCTCGGCACGCCTGAACCGCGGCAGCCAAATGACGCTCCACATGGTGACCCAGGTCGCGGCCCGAACGGAGGGTCTGCTCGGCCTCCTGCGGGGTGAGCTGAGACGGAGGCAGGCCCTCTGCATCGAGCACGCCCTCCCCTTCGAGCAAGCCGATCAACTTGTCGGCGCCCAGGGCGGTTGCGGCTGCGGCGGCGACATCATGACTGCTGATGTTGAACGCCTCTCCAGTCGCCGAGTACCCAATCGGAGTCAGGACGACGATCGCCCCATCATCGAGCCGCTGCCGGATCGCATCCGCATCGACGCGCCGCGGCTTGCCGGTGTGCTGATAGTCGACCCCGTCGACGACACCGATCGGCTGCGCCATCACGAAGTTGCCCGTAGCCACCCGCAGCCGCGCACCCGCCATCGGCGAGTTCGGTAAACCCATCGACAGAAGCGCCTCGAGCTCGACCCGAGTCGCACCGACGGCCTCTTTGACGCACTGAAGCGCCACGTCGTCGGTCACGCGCAAATCACCCTCGAACTTGGGCTCTACACCGCGCCGGGCCAACGCCTCGTCGATCTGAGGCCGCGCACCCGCCACCAGTACAATACGCACGCCGAGAGAGTGCAGCAGCGCCACATCATAGAGGAGCGTCCGCAGGTCCTTCGACGCCACGGCCTCACCGCCAAACATAATCACAAACGTCCGCCCGCGATGCGCGTGGATGTACGGCGCGCTCGCTCGGAAATGTTGGATGAATGGGTCGACTTTGGGGCTCATGTGGACTCGATACAGAAGCGTTGAATCAGGCTGGCATACACGTCGGTGGCACGCTCGATAGCCGCAATGGTGACATATTCGTCCGGTTGGTGCGCAACAGCGATATCCCCGGCGCCAAGGACGAGCGTCTGCAGCCCCAATTCCGCGAGAAACGGCGCTTCGGTTCCAAACAGAGCGGTCTTCGCTGAACACCCGCACAAGGTCTCCACCGCACCGGAAAACTCCGTGTCCGAGGGTCCCCCAAACGCGTCCGCGTAGCCGCCGATCGCAGCCACATCAAACGTCCACGGCCCGCCGTCGAGCGCGTTCGCGACAACATCGCGAAGCTCCGCGACCACGGCCGGTCGTTCCATCCCGGGCAACAAACGAATGTCGACATCGAGCTTGCACTCGGCGCAGATCCGGTTGGGGCTGTCGCCGCCGGTGATGCGTCCAAAGTTGAGCGTCGGCGTTGGAACCTCGAACTCATCGTCGTGGTAGCGCTCTCCGATCGTGTCGCGCCATGACTGCAAGGCCCCGAGCACCCGCAGCAGCCCGTCGATCGCGTTCACACCGAGCGCCGGATTGCTCGCATGGCCGGCTTTGCCTCCGACAGTGACCTGCACGTAGAACACGCCCTTGTGTTTTCGAATCGGCTGGAGGCCAGTCGGCTCTCCGATGATCGCGTACCGGCCCAAGCGCTCGCCTTTTCTCACCAAGGCTCTCGCCCCGTCCATCGTGCTCTCCTCGTCGGCCGTGCCGAGGAGCGTGATCGGCGCTCGAAGCTGCCCGGGCTCGAAGCGGGCGATCGCGTGAAGGGCCGCAGCGAAGAAGCCCTTCATGTCCGCAGTGCCGAGCCCGTGAAGCCTTCCATCCCGCTCGGTCAGCACGAACGGGTCATCGGTCCAGCGCTCGGCGTTGTAGGGAACGGTGTCGGTGTGCCCAGAGAGCACGAGTCCATCCTCGCCCTCGCCCAGCGTAGCAATCAGGTTCGCCTTACCCGAATCCCCGGGCAGCGCCTCGATCCGCACCGCGAGCCCCAGGCCGGCCGCCCACTCCGCCACCAGGTCGATGACCCCGCGGTTGGACTGGTCGAAACGATCGTCCGGAGAGCTCACGGACGGCGTGGCGACCAACTGGCGAACCATGTCGAGGGCGGGCGGCAGCATCTGTTCAACATAGCGCCGAACCCCGCACGTCAAAATCCGGATTGCAGGTAGGCCGGGAGAGACTAGGTTGGGCACATGAGCGACGATTTTGCGACACGCGCAATCACCATCATCGAGGAAACCCACCGAGGCGAACGAGCCTGGGACATCTACAGCCGGCTCCTCAAGGACCGCATCATCTTCCTCGGGACCCCGATCAACGACTTCGTCGCCAACGCGGTCATCGCCCAGCTCCTCTATCTGGAGAGCGAAGACGCTGACAAGGAGATCACGCTCTACATCAACAGCCCCGGCGGCATGGTGTCCTCCGGCCTCGCGATTTACGACACGATGAGCTACGTGCGCTGCCCTGTCTCGACGGTATGCCTCGGGCAGGCCGCGTCGATGGGCGCGTTCCTGTTGGCGGCCGGCACCAAGGGCCTGCGGCGCGCGCTGCCCCACAGCCGCGTCATGATTCACCAGCCGCTCGGCGGGTACGAGGGGCAGGCCTCGGACATCGAAATC
>JAFDFW010000634.1 GCA_019309605.1 Deltaproteobacteria bacterium
TCGATTGTTTCTTTCTTCTTGGCATGGGACACTCCTCAGCAGGGCTCTCGCCCTCGGCAAAGTGTCTCTTAACTCAGAGCCCTTTTGTATCCGAGTTCAGCTGACGGGATACACACGTGAGCAGCTTGATGTTGTCTTGCTTCTCGATCGGAAGTACCGGTCCGAAGTTCGGCGCTTGTTTAACCGGATCAGGGTTTGGGTAAACGTACGGCATATTTTGGAACTCCGCCGAGCGCAGCGTGTCGAGATCTTGATAGGGCACTCGGTACTTCATGTACTTGAGCCCCTTGAAGAAATCGGGATCCTTGATGGCGATCGGCCAGATCGGTCGGAACCTGACCTCGACGTCGTAGGCCTCGCGAATGGCGAGGACGCGATCGAGCGAGATGTAGCAGTACGGGCTGCGCATCGACCAGAACACGTCGACAACTTCGGTTGCGGGCGCTTGGGTGGTCTGGCCCTTGTCCTTACGCTTGGCTTGGGCCGTGGGCGCCACGGCGCAGAAGCTCAGGGCCAGGACGATCAGAACAGCGTTCTTGGCTTTCACGTACCCTCCTCTTTCGGCGACTCGGTTGCGAGCCGCACGTGCGTGTACATAGCTAACTGGGCAGCAGAATCACGGCCATTTCGCGCCATTCGGTAAACTGGCGCCACATGCCCGGCAATGTTCCCGGGTTCGAATCGCGGCGTGTCACACGCAGCGGTCAGTCAGAAGTGGTAGACGCCGCCAAGCGCGAACATGAATTCGTGAGTCACGACGGGGTCGGTGGGAACGTAACCGTAGTCGACTCCGAGCTCGAGCGCCCAATGCTCCGTGAAGTGGTAGCTTCCGCCGATCGTTCCGCCGACGCCGAATGAGAGGATGTTCTTCTGACCTTCAAACTGTGCCCGCTCGTCGCTGAAAATGCGAATGTTGAAGATGAGGATGGCGCCGATATAGCCCTCCCAGGGGCCCTTCACGAAGAGCCCTTTCAAGGTCGCCTCGAATGGTGTTTCCCAGGTGTCCGCCGAGAAGAGAAAGGGCTTTGCGAGCTCGATCGACAGGTGCTCCTCCGAGGTTTTCTCGCGTGTGAAGCGGCTCTCCCGTCGTCGCCGAGTCGCGGTGTTCCAGAAGGTGAAATTCGTAGACCCCTGACAGACGGACGCTGTTGAGCCGCTTTTTTTCCTCGCCGCCGCCTTCCTTGCTAGCGCCCTCCCCGCCCGCTGCGTCCGCATCGCTGTCTTCAGCCTGCACTGCGGACGGCCCGGCGACGCACAAGACCAACCAAGAAGCCGCCACCGCAGGGATCACGGCTCGTTTGGTCTGTTGTAAGGTCATTGTGTGAGCTCGCTACTTAGTACCGCTTTACTGAGGCAGCACTTGGCGCAAGCCCGGATAGAAGTCCTGCTTCTTCACCAATTCCGCGGCCGGCGTGTACCAGATTGGTGACGACCAGGCGCGTTCCTGGATGCTCGCCGGAACACCTTCCGGAAGCGGGCGCCCTAGCGCCTTTGCATCGTAGGTTGACCAGCGCGGTGTAGGGATTTCCAGGACGCGCACGTAGTAGACTGCATGCTGCGACGGATCGAAGTTCGGGTCCGTCCAGACCGCCATCAATTGGCTGTCGCCGATGCTGTTGGTGTAGCTCGCGTTCTTGACGTCGACCGTGTTCCCGACCGGCGGCAGTTGGCCAGCCGGAATTTCGCGCTCAACTGTCCACACGCGAAAGCCGTCGGTGGTCACCATCGAGACGACCTCTCCGTCCTTGCCCGCAGGCTTGCGGTCGTCCGACCACACCACGTCGTAGACGTTCTCGCGACTGTAGCCCGCCTGGTACCAGCCCTTGATGATCTGCACCCGGTCGAGGTTGCCGCTCGCCGGATCTTTCAGTGCCCAGACCGCGAAGGTCGGCGCTTTGGCGCCCTTGGGCATCGCAGGCAAGTCTCCGCCCATCGGGACGCCGCCCGCGTAGGCTTTCTCGACGAACTTGTCGTCCTCGACGAGGCCAGCCGGGTAGCTCCAGCCGCCGAAGAAGCGCAGCCGGATCAGAGGTCCCGAGGTACCGAAGGTCTCCTTGCTCTTGATGGCGTCGAAGATCGCCTCTCGCGTGTTCTCGGGAGCCCATACGCCCGTTGCGCCCGGCGTCCCAAAGACGAATGCCGCTTCACCGGCAGTCTGCCCTGCTCCGGAGAGGCGACGTTCGGGCGTGTCGTCGTTGACGCCGTGGACCCCGGTGTAATTGAATTCCTCGTTGTCGGAGAAGCCCGTGTGCGCATCAGCGCCGGCCACGATGCCGTACTTGAATGGGTTGGCGCCAATGGCTTCCTGGAAGCCGACGCCATTGATCAGCGCCTGACGCACGTAGCTGAAGTCTGTCTTGCCGCGGACCCCGCCGGTGCCGAGCAGATGCTGGAACAGCTCGAAGTCGGCGAACTCATCGTGGGGAGACAAAGCCGGGTGGGTATCCGATTGCCCCTTGGTCTGGAGGATCTCCGTCGCGACCTCGTTGCGGGCCCTCCGCGCGGCCCAGGCCTTGTTGATCGCCACGCCGTTCGAGGTATTCGGGTTGTACATCAAGCTGTTGCTGACGTTGCCGTTGTGGGGGATCGCGAAGACTTCGTGGCCCATCTTGCGTTGGGTCTCGAGGTAGGTCCACAGATCCTCCTCCTTGTCCGAATCCACCGCCGAGAAGGTGACGTCGGGCCCCTTGTCGTCGCGGAAGAAGACGTTGCGATGCAGGTTCTGGCCATAGGGGATCGAGGTCCACTCGAACGCGATCAGCGTCGTGAACTTCCCCGGGTCATTGTGCTTGTTGGTGATCTCCTTGTGACGATCCCAAGCCGATTTCTGCGCCTCGAGGTTGTCGAAGCCCTTCGGGGAACCGCCCGCCTGAATCGCCTGCATGATGAGGCCGAAGGCGCTGTCCATGTCCTTTGGATTACCCGTGGCAACTAGCTCGCCGATGGGGCTTTTCGACAGCGGGTTCTTGGGGTCGAGCGTCAGTGGGAGCAGCCCCATCAGATACGCGTGGTCGGTCACTGCGCACCAGTCGTAGGGCGTCCGCTTCTGCACCATCTCGCCCGTTGTGGACTTCTTGATCGCCTTGCCTTTACAAAAATTGTATGCGTCGTCCGGCGTGTTGCGAGTGCCCATCGCGAAGGCATCCGGCGAATTCGCCGTGTGCAGATGCTGCTCCCCGAAGTAGACGTTCTTCAGCGGGTTGGGTGCGTCCGAAGCGCGACCCGGCTCCCCAACGGGCGACGGTCCCGACGGCGTGTCCGCGACCTGGGGTTCGCTCGGAGACGGCGTGGCAGGCACAGACGCATCGTCCGCCGCCTTCGGTGCCGGAGCATCCGCGGCCTTGTCGCCA
>JAFDFW010000635.1 GCA_019309605.1 Deltaproteobacteria bacterium
TCGACGGCCTGCGGATGCATTACGTCGATGAGGGCCCGAGAGACGCAAGCCCCGTTCTTCTTCTTCACGGCGAACCGAGTTGGTCCTTCCTCTACCGGCACATGATCACGAACCTGGTCGCAGCGGGCCACCGGGCGGTGGCGCCGGATCTGATCGGCTTTGGCAAATCGGACAAGCCAACCCGACAAGAGGACTACACGGTTGCCAGACATGTTCACTGGGTAGGCGCCCTGACGGAGGCACTGAAGCTCGACGACATCACCCTCTTTGGCCAAGACTGGGGGTCGAGCATCGGATTGAGATTGGCCGCTGAAAACGAAGCGCGCTTCAGCCGTATCGTGATCGGCAACGGCCTATTGCCCGCGGAGAACGGTATGGAAACCAAGCGTTGGGTCGTCCGCCTCTGGTCGGCGTTCAACTCGCGCATACGATGCACCCTTCCCATCGAGTGAGTATCTGGCGGGGGTCCGCGCCTTCCCGCAACTCATTCCGATGTCCTCCGACCACCCGACTACCGCGGGCAATGTCGCGGCGTGGGAAGTCCTCAAACGGTGGACCAAACCATTTCTCACCGTGTACAGCAACGGTGATCCGGTGCTGGGTGAAATGGACGCGGTTTTTCAAAAGCGGGTCCCAGGAGCAATGGGCCAACCTCACGCCCGCGTCGAAGGTGGTCACTTTCTGCAGGAAGTCGCCGCCCCGGAGCTGGCGCGTCGGATCCACGAGCTAATCGTTACAGTTCACACTCCCATGTAACAGGCGACACCTTGCTTGCGTCGCTGCGTGTAATGCCGATAATTGGCGTATGGGGGAAGCGCTGAGGGTTAGCGGACCGCCCGTCGGGGTGGGTCTCAAGTTCGACGTGTCGATGTGGCCGCTCGTGGTGATCACCTTGCCACCCGTCACGACGACGGACGACATCGAATACATGCAGCGCTGCTATGAACATGTCTTCGCGGCGCCTGCGCGCCACGCGCTGATCGTCGACACGACCTCGATCGTCAGAGTGCCCGACGCCATGTTGCGGCAGCAGATGAAGGCGTTCGAAGACAGCCGGCGTCCGATCATTCGCCAGAAGAACATTGGAAGCGCGATCGTCATCCAGAGCGCACTCGCTCGGGGCGGGTACACGGCGCTGCGCTGGATCTCGCCGCAGCCCGCGCCGAACAAAGCCTTCCCGACGGTGCCGGCCGCCGCCCGCTGGTGTGTGCAGGGGATCGAGAAAGACGGTCAGGTCGTGCCGATCGCGGCCTACACGCTCGCCGAGCTCGCAAGCAACGCCGCGGCCGGCTAGGCCGAGCATCCACGAGAGGAAGAGCGGTACCGCGGTCGTCTTGCTGGTCTTGCTGAGCGCCGTCAGTTCGGCGTAGCCGCCATCTGAAGGCGAAGCGCGCCTCCGCCCGTAATCGCGGCGTGGGGGATCACGGGCGCTGCCAGCGGTTGGCCGTTGAGATTCGCTTCACCGATGAAGATACTGTCCGCCGCGTTGTCCAAGGCCTCGATGACGAACGTTTCGCCCGCGTGATGAGCCTCGCTGAGGTGAATCGTGATGCGCTCGAACAGCGGGCTGCCGAGACGGTACTCGGGAAGCCCAGGGGTTACCGGATAGAAACCCATCGCTGAAAAAATGAACCATGCGCTCAGCGCCCCGGCGTCGTCATTGCCCGGGAGCCCGTCGGGTCCGGTCCCGAAGTACTGCTCCATCGCCGCGCGAGCCTCACGTTGCGTCCGATGCGCCTCACCGTCGACGAACGTGAAGAGATAGGGATAAGCCATGTCGGGCTCGTTCCAAAGCACGAAGCGGTCGGTGTCGAAAACCCAAGTGAGCCGATCGACGAAGGCCTGCTCCCCGTGTAGCGCGATCAACCCGTCGACATCGTGCTGCACGAAGAACGCATACTGCCAGGCGGTGCCTTCGACGTAACCGGGGCCCCCAAGCCGCAACGGAAAGGAACCCTCGGCCGCATCTGGATCGAACGGCTCGAGAAATGAGCCGTCCGTGTTCTTCGGCCGAAGCGTCCCGGTCTCGCCGTCATAGAACCCGCGATAGGACTTGGCGCGTTCCAGAAGGACGGGCACATCGTCGTTGCGACCGAGCGCCTCGGCGAGTTGCGCGAGCGCCCAGTCGGCAAGCGCATATTCGAGCGTCGTGGACACGGGCCCCCAGACCGTGCCGGCGCGTTCCATCGGCACGAAACCGAGGTCGAGATATTCGGTAGCTCCCGGCCGGTGGTCCTCTCGATTGGCTGCGTCGCGCATGACGTCGTACACCAGACCGAGATCGAAATCCGTGAGGCCCTTCGCATAGGAATCCGCGAACACGATCAGCGCCGGGTCGCCTACCATCGGCTGTACCTCGTCGCTGATGAGCTCCCACTTGGGAGGAGCGTCGGCGTGGAGGGTCATGTCCTGCATCCCCTTCACGATCTCGAGTTGTGTCTCCGGATACACGAGCGTCAGAAGCGGGTGCAGAGTGCGGTAGGTGTCCCAGAGCGAAAACACGGTGTACCGCGTGTCGCTGCCTTGGCCTGTTTCGTCGCGGGTGAAGATGGGATACGTCCCATCCACGTCGCTCAAGATGCTGGGGTGGATCAACGCATGGTAGAGGGCTGTATAGAAGCGAACGCGATCGTCGGCGCTCCCGCCGGCGACCTCAATCCGCCCGAGGTGCTG
>JAFDFW010000092.1 GCA_019309605.1 Deltaproteobacteria bacterium
GTTGACGTTCTTGGAGTTGTGGGTCTCGCTCACGCTCACAAAGACGGCGATCTCGTCGACCTTGGCGGCGAGGGCGCGTTCGAGACCCCGGGCGTTGGGGCAGAGGCCGACGTAAGTGACGTCCGGCCGACGCTCGATCATGCGGCACACCTCATCTGCGTCGGCCATTTGAGGGACCCACTTCGGCGCGACGAAGCTTCCGACCTCGATTCGGCGGATACCTGCATCGACTAGCGCGTCGACGAGCCTAACCTTCGCATGGGTCGCCACCTGGGCGCTCTCGTTCTGCAGGCCGTCCCTCGGGGACACCTCGTAGACGGACACGCGGGACGGCAGCTTCGAAGCAGGGGCCATATCCTTAGATCTACCCGCAGATGCCTAGCCCCGGAAGCAGATTTGGTAGATACTCCGCCCGCGATGGGGACCCTGACCGCTTTGATGCTTGCCACGCCCTTGTTCGGCATGACCCTACACTTCGATGCTTCGATGCTCGAAACCCCGGCAGTCGTCGTCGACCCGGGGGTGCTCTTGGCCGTCGAGGTGTCGACAGACCTCGAGGAGCCCAAGGAGCCGACTACCGCCGAGCTCATCCAGAAGCGCAACAAGATCAAGAAGGTCCACAAGTGGTTTGGCATCACCTCTTGGTCGCTGATGACCCTGTCCGTCGCATCCGGGTTCGTCCAGTTCTACAACCAATACGGCTGGTGGCACAGCCAGGCGACCAACCCCTGCGTCCAGGGGAATGCGGTCTTCACGCAGAAGGCCTGTAGTGGGGTGCCGACTCCGCACTTGGTCCTCAATACGCTCACTTCGGCCGCCTACTTCACGACATTTGGGCTTTCGTTTGCCATGCCTGACCCGCTCGGGGTCAGCGAAGGCAATAGCGATTTCGCGAGAAAGCTCCGCACGCACAAAGTGCTGCGATGGGTCACCTTCGCGGGGATGCTCGCCCAGATCGGCCTTGGCATCATGTCGGCGAACTCCGAATGGTTCGGCCTCGACCGGGCCAACGATTACAAGGCCCTCCGCGGGCTCGCGACCGCCCACATGGCGGTCAGCCTCGTGACCTATGGCGCCATGACCTGGGCCGGCGCCATCATGATTTTCTGAGAGCCATCTCACCAACCTCCACATTCGCTCGAATTTCTTCGAATTCCGGGCTTGCCGATACAATCGCGGCGCCGCTAACATTTAGGGCGCCTGCGTGCTGGGGAGCTTAGGTCGCAGGATCCTTTTGCTTTTGGGGGTTTCATGAGATCACCGAAGGGTGCAAAAATCCTTTCGAGTCAGCGAGCAAGATCACAGATGTCTGAGCTGACGGTGGCCAACTATCTCGGGCTCTTGATGGAAGACCCGTATGACACTCAGCTCGTCGAGGGATTGCGGGGATTGCTCAAGAGCCCCGAGCCCGCCAACGACGACCAAGAGCCGCTTCGTTTGCTCGAAGCAGCGCGCGGGGGACACGAGCGCCGCGGAGAGTTCCTGGCCGCTTCATGGTTGATGGAGCTCGAGTCGGAGCTGGTGAGTGACGACCCCGATTTCCACAAGGTGCTCGTCAAAGAGCTCGGGCGCGTCCGGCGCGACGAGCTCATGGACGATCAGGGAGCCCTCGTCGCGTACGAGAGGCTCGGCGGGCTCGATTCGGATGATCCCGAGGTCGCGCAAGCGGTCGACCAGATTCAACAGGTCGAAGAGAAGTGGGCCGAGCTCGCCCGCCGCTTCATCGAAGAGGCTCGCGACGCCGCCGATCCTCGGCTCAAGACTTCGCTGTTGACCCGCGCTGCGTCGTTGATGTGGCAGTACGGTGGCGATGCGACCGTCGAGGAAACCGACGCGATCTTCGACGAGGCGCTGTCCGCTGATCCGTCGCACATGGTTACCGCTCGTCAGTATGCGTTGAGTCTTCGGACGCGCGGTCGATGGGACGACGTCGTGTCGGTGTTCGTCCGCGCTGCCAACGCGGCCCGCACGCGCGACGAGAAGGCAAGCGCGTGGCTGCAGGCGGCGCGTGTGTTGCGTCGTTCGGTCGAAGACCTGGGCGGCGCCGCCGACGCATACCGCAAGGTCTTGAAGTTTTCGCCGACCGACGAAGAAGCGCTCGGCGCGCTAGTGCAGCATTTTACCGACCTCGAGGCCTGGGACGAGTTGGCCGAGATGTATGAGAGCGCGCTTCGCTCCCGGCAGAAGCTCGAGGCCGAAAAGGGAATGCTGCTCCAGCTCGCGATGGTCCATTGGCGCTTTCGCGAAGACCCGGAGTGCGCGGAACCCTTCTTTGCTCGTCTGCGCAAGATCGATGCGGCGCACCCTGGCATGTTGGATTTCTATCGCGCGCGGATTGGGGATGAGGACGCAGACGGTCGTTTGCTCACGATCCTCGGTGACGCACTTCGCACCACGACCGACTCCGACCGCCAGCTCGTGTTGGCGCGCGAGCTCGGGCACCGAGCGCAGAAAGCAGAGCGTCCCGAGCGTGCCTTGGAAGCCTGGAAGCTCGTCGAGCGGTTGGCGCCCGGCGATCTCGAAGCGCGGGCTGCCCTCCAGCAGCTATACCAACACAGCGGTAAATGGAATGCGCTATCCGAGTCGATTCGCGGCGAGATCGAAGCGCTGTCGACCGAGGCCAAGGAGGAGAAGCTGCGGCTGCTCCGAGATCTGATTCCGATCTATCGTGATGCGCTCCAGCTCGATTCGATGCTCATCCAGGTCTACGGCGAGATCCTGGGGCTGTCTCCATACGACCCCGAAGCATTGACCTCCTTGTCACAGCTCTACGAAGGCGCCGGGCGGTGGAACGAGCTCGTTCACGTTCTCGATCGGCAAGCCGAGATTGCGGTGGAGCCCGAGAAGAAGGTGGAGTTGTATCTGCGTATCGCGGGGCTGTGGACCGAGCGATTTGGCAACTTGAATCAGGCGACGGAGTCGCTCGAGCGCGTCATCCAGTTGCAGCCCGATCACGCCGAGGCACTGGCGGAGCTCAAGGACATCTACACGAAGAAGCGCAAATGGGATGAGCTGTACGCAGTCCTCGGCCGCGAGGCGGAGCTCGCCAGTGATCCCGCCGCGCGTCTCGATAAGAAAATCGAAATGGCGGAGCTCTGCACGGAGCGTCTCCATCAGAACGCGGCCGCGATAGCGCTCTGGAAAGAAATATTGGCCGAAGCGCCGGAAACCGCGTCGGCGCTCGATACGCTGGAGAATCTGGCCGAGCGGGAGAAGGACTGGGAGACGCTAGCTGACGTCTTGACGGGCCGCGCCGAGGTTGCGGCGAGCGATGCTGAACAGCTCGAGCAACTTCAACGCCTCGGGGTCGTCTTCATGGAGCGCCTCGCGCGTCCTGCCGATGCGATTGCGGTCTGGGAACGCGTGCTCGAGCTCGACTCGGACAACAGCCGAGTCCGGCGAATGCTGAAGGAGGCCTACGTCACAGCGCGTGATTGGGAATCCTTGGAAGCGCTTCACAGCGAAAGCGACGATTGGGCCGGGTTTGCCGAGGCGGTCGGCCAGGCCGCGGAGCGAGCCGAGGAGCCCGAGTTGATCGTGCAGCTCAGCCTACGCGCCGCCGAAGTGTATCGCGAGCATGTCGGGGATCCGCATCGTGCAGCCCGCTATGATGAGCGCGCGCTGTCCGCCGACCCGACAAACGTCGAGGCCGCAAAGGGGCTTTTGCCGGGCTACGAGAGGGACCACAAGTGGGCGGAATACGCCCGCATGCTCGAGACCATCGTGACCGGCTCCGGCCCGGACGAGGACATCGATGTGCGGCTGAAGCGAGTGGGATCACTGCGCGCGGTCTACCTGAACCGGCTTCATGATCCAGAAACCTCGCTCGGTTGGGCGACCCGGGCCTACTTGTTGGCTCCATCGGTTCCGGAGGTCGTAGCCGGCCTCGAGGAGTCTGCAGAGGCGGCCGGCGCGTACGCCGATCTCGTCGCACTCTTCCGTGATCGCGTGGACAACGACGCCATTCCGGACACGGAGCGCCTAGACCTGCAGAGGCGAATCGCCACGATTGCCGGCGAACGGCTCGGGGAGTCCCAGGAGTCGATTCGGCAGCTGGAGGCGATCCTCGAGGTCGAGCCTGATGACGCCGAAGCGATGGCTGTGCTCGATCGGCTGTATCGGGCCGAGCGTCGATTTGCCGACCTGCGTTCGCTCTATCAGCGGCGTCTTCTTGGCGTGACCGACACGGCCGAGGAATGGGTTCTCCTCAACGAGGTGGCACAGGTCGAAGAGGAGCAGCTCGGCGATCTGCCTGCGGCGGCCGAGCGTCATTGGAAGATCCTCGAGAGCAACCCACACGACGTGGACGCGCTTCGGGCCGTCGAGCGTCTATCCCAGCAGCTCAAGCAGTGGGACCGGTTGGACGCTGCGCTCGAACGCCGCCTGCAATCGAAGGTAGGGGATGACGACCGGCTTGCGGTCTATCTGCAGCTGGCGGACCTCCGCCGCATCTATCTCGAAGACGCGCCTGGCGCGCTCGAGTGTTACAGCAATGCGCTGTCGCTCGACGGTCGGAACGAAGTCGCCATCGCTGGTCTCGAAGCGCTTTCTGCCGAAGGCAGGGGCGTTGGCGTCGAAGCCATCGACCTCCTCGAGCCCGCTTACGCCAAGCGCGGTCACTTCGAGAAGCTCGCAGGGCTCTTGCGGGGGCGTCTCGAGCGAACCGAAGACGCGCAGGAACGGCGAACGCTTCAGTTACGCTTGGCGGACCTAGCCGCGTCGGAGCTCGGAGACGTGATGGGTGCCTACGGGGCTCTCGAGTCTGCGTTCATCGACAACCCGGCCGATTTGGATCTCCTCGACCGTCTGAGTGGCGTCGCGGAGGTTGCGGACCAATACGAGGCGTTGGCCAAGGCATTGGTGCTCGCGATCGACGCTGGTGACGTGGACGGCGACGCAGAACTGGCTCTGTGCCGGCGCGCCGCAGAGGTACACGACGTGGTCCTGGGCCTTCCCGAGGATGCAGGGCGCTTTCACCGCCGCGTCCTAGAAGCCGACCCGGGCGATGCGGTCGCGTTTGCGGCGTTGAAGCAACTCTACACCAAGCATGAGCAATGGGAGGACCTCCGGGCGCTCTACCAGCAACGCATCGAGGCTACGACCGACGCTGGCGCGAAGCTCGATTTGCTCCTGCAGTTGTGCTTCCTCTTCGAGGAGATTCTCGACGAGCCCAAGCACGCAATCTCGAGCTATGAGGAGGCTCTCGAGCTGGACCCGACACACACACCATCGCGGCGCGCGCTGCAACGGTTGTACGGTCGCCTCAAGCGTTGGCCCGAGCTCGCGGATCTGCTTTGTCGCGACCTCGACGAGGCGACTGGTCAAGAGGCGGTGGATCTCGCTTATGAGCTCGCGACCATTTACGAGACACGTTTGGACCGCGTCCCGGATGCGGTCGACCACTACGAGCGCGTGCTGGAATCGAGCCCGACACACCTTCGCGCCCAGGAGGGCCTCGAACGGCTCATGGACAACCGCGAGGAGCGGCAGCGCGTGGCCTCGATCCTGCAGCCGATCTTCGACTCGCAAGGCGCATGGGGCGAGCTTTCCAAGGTGCTGGAGGTTCAGCTCGAGGACCTCACCGATCCGGCCTCCCGCGCCGCCCATCTCAGCCGCATCGGCGAGCTGAGCGAGACCAAGCTTCACGACGACGAGATCGCGTTCGACGCGTATGCGCGAGCGGTGCGCGAGGACGTCGCCGATGGCAGTGCGCGCTCGGACTTGGCCCGGCTCGCCTCGAAGCTGGGACGTCACAGACAACGCGCCGAGCTTCTCGAAGGTGGACTTGCCGCGGTGGGCGACGACTTCGTCAAGACCGAGCTTCTCCTCGAGCTGGCGGAGCTTTGGGACGTGTCGGAGCCAGAGCCGGAGCATGCGGAGCGGATCTATCAGCAGCTCGTTCGGTTCGAGCGCGACAATCCGGAGATCGTCCTCCGGGCCTCCCGTGCCCTCGAGCGTTTACACCTTGCGGCTGGAGACCATGGTCCGCTTGCACAAGATCTCCGCCGTCAAATCCAATTCGAGGAAGACGACGCGCGTCGCGACGAGCTCTTGTCGAGGCTCGCGGATCTGCTCGAGACCACGCTGCATGATCCCGAGAGCGCAATCGAAGTTCATCAGGAGCGCTTGGAACTCGACCCGGCCCATGCCGATGCGCTGTCGTCGCTCGAGCGACTCTACGAGCAGCGTGGGCGCTGGGAACCGCTCATCGAGGTGCTCGAGAAGCGCGCGGAGCTTGCGAGTGATGAGCAGGAGCAGTTGGCCTTCTGCCGACGCGTCGGCGACATTCAGGAAGAGAAGCTCGGAAGCATCGAGAACGCGATTACCGCACATCGTGACGTCGTGTCGAGGTTCGGATCCGACAAACCGACCCTGGCTGCGCTGACGCGCCTCTATCGGCAGACCGAGCGTTGGCACGAGCTGCTCGAGATCACGGAGATCCGAGCCGTGGACGCCGAGGATTCAGATCAGCGCGTGGCGTTCCGCTTTCAAGCCGCCGAACTGATGCGCAACCAAACCGGGGAGGTCGAGCGGGCCTTCGAGGTCTATCGCGAGCTTCTCGAGAAGGTGCCGGCGCACGGTCCTACGATGGCTGCGCTCGAAGAAATGGCGGCAGGGTCAGATGCGCTCGTGTGCGTCGCCGCTGCAATGAGGCTTTTCGACGAGTTCCAGAAGGACGGCCAATACGCCGACCAAGTGCGAATGCTCGAGTTCGTTGCCAACGGTGACGATCCGAGTGAGCGGGTTCGTTCGCTGTTGCGTGCTGCCGAGATAAGCGAAGTCGGGACCGAAGACATGGTTGCCGCCTTTGCCTTTACCGGACGCGCGCTTCGCGAGGGCGTCGACCTCGACGACTTTGAACGGGTGTTGGCGGACTACGAGCGTTACGCCGAGGCCACCGGACGATTCTCGGAGCAGGCGGCAACGCTCAGCGACATCGCCTCCGAGCTCCTCGATGCGGACTTGCGTACCCGGGTGCGCATGCGCGCTGCGAGCGTGGCTCAGGAGCGCCTCGGGGATACGGACTTGGCGAAGGCGCAATACGAGAACGTGCTCGAAGAGCAGCCGGACCATCGCGCCGCGCTCGATGCGCTGCTGGGGCTGGTGGAGAATTCCGGCGCTACCCGGGAGCTCGTCGAGCTGCTGAGGCGAAAAGGAGAGCTCTCCGAGGACCGTGAGGAGCGGGCGGCA
>JAFDFW010000636.1 GCA_019309605.1 Deltaproteobacteria bacterium
AGGGTGCGGTTGTCCGGGTCTTCACCGAGCAGTCGATGCAGAATCGTCGTCCCACTGCGAAACAAACCCAGCACGAAGACCGGGGTTGGCAGCTCGGTTTGCTCCGTCTCCGGTACTGCGCGCAGCGCTTGCTCGACACGAAGATGCGTCGCGGCCATGCGCGTGCAGTCGATCCACGCTGCGATCTTGCCGATGAAATTGAGCGCCGCGTCCTCGTTCAGCGACTCGGTGAGCGCGGCAAGCGCAGCTCTGGTCTCCGGCGTGGGGTCGCCCGCGTCGGGGTTCAAGCGCTGAGCGCGCTCCCAATAGCCATCTGCGGATGGACGGCCCACCGGCTCGAGTGAGCCGCCGATCGTGTTTACCGCGCGGACCCACCAAGAATGGGAATCACGCGCGTGGGTGAACTGTGGAACACAGACCTCGGGCCGCGGCCGCAGCTGAATCGGCGCCGGGAGATCCAGCTCGAGCGCGACCGACGTTGGCGGATAGTGAGACTGGCGGCTCATGCAGATCAGCCCGTAACAAACCACGATTGGCGATCCACGCGTAGTTTTCCGCGTTTTCGGCCCTCCAATCGCGTGACCGTCGGCTTTGGAAGGCGTAAAGTCAGCAAAGACTCAATGGGAACGCTAGCTAAGACCCTGACGGCTTCTGCCCTGATGCTCTACATCTGCGCTGGGCCCGCTTTCGCGGAGCCTTCTGCGGACGATAGAGCTGGCGCTGGGGCCGTCGTGACGGGCAACACTCTCGCAACGACCTCCGAGTACCCGGTTCTCACCAGAGGGCAGGTCGTGCTCGTCAATGCGCAGCGGTTCGTGGTCACGCGGGAGCCGCGTCCAGCCGCCAAGGTCGCTGAGGCTCCTCCCGCGCCGCAAGCGAGCGAAGTCGATCGGCCCACCGCGCCTCAGGCCGGTGCGGTCTGGGTCGAAGCGCACTGGATCTACGGGCCCACCGGCTTCTCTTGGGTCGCCGGCCGCTACGTCGTACCAAGAGCCGGGCACGTGTTCGTCCCGCCGCGATGGGCATCTCTCGACGGTCAGTACTACTTCTTCGCGGGCTTCTATGTTCCCTACGGCGTTTACGTACGCAGCCACTTCAACCGCTACTACTACAGTGGCAGGCCGACGAAACAGTCAGGCCCCAACCCTGGCCCCTACTGGCCGGTTGGCGCGCCCACTCGGGCCAACAGTGCACTGACCAGCGCGCAGGCACGCGATCCGTACTGGCCGATCGGCGTGCGCCGCTAGAGATCTAGGCCGCTTAGCGGCGGCCGTTAGAGATTCAGGCCGCTTAGCGGCGGTCGCTAGAGATCTAGGCCGCTTAGCGGCCCCTGGCTGTACTGCGACACGCCGAAGGTGTTAACCGGCTTGCCCATTGCGTGCGTCAGCGACACCAGGAGCTTGCCGTGCGGCTCGCCTCCGAAATCGATGTGCTGCCCGGTGTTGAAGTAACCCTGACAGCCGCCGGCCAAGATGAATGGGATGTCGCGGCGCGTGTGACTGTTGCCCTGGCCGAGCTCGTTGACCCAAACCACCACCGTGTTGTCGAGCAGTGTGTTGTCGCCTTCTTGGATTCCATCCATCAGGCCGAGAAGGTACGCGAACTGCTCCGAATACCACTTGTTGATCTCGAGCAGGTCCGCTTTCGCGCTCTCGTCGCTGTCATCGTAGTGCGATAGGCCATGATGACCCTCGTCGTAGAGCTGAGGGACCCAGTTGAACCGGACGCCGCTCACCGCCCGTGACCACTGGAGCGACGCGACCCGTGTGAGGTCGCATGCGAGCGCCATGACCAGCATGTCCATCTGCGCCTTCCCGGTGGCGGGATACATGTCGTTCTGCTCGTAGCTGCTTCCCGGAAGGCTCAACTCTGGCGTGGTGCAGGCTTCTCCGAAATTGGTCGTGACCTCCAAGCGTCTCTCCAGATCGCGAATCGACTGCAGGTGCTTGTCCAGCTTTTGCTTATCCTCGTAGCCCAAGCGACTTTGAAACGCCGCATGGTCCTCCATGACCGCGTCGAGGACGCTCTTCCGGCGCCGTTGGATGAGCCTCAGAGCAAACGGATCCGAGTCGATGTCGCTGAAGAAATCGGTGAAGTTCTGGTTCGGGTCCTCCCGAGGCGGCACCGGTTGGTCAGGAGCGCTGTAGGACATCCGCGACCACACCGACGAGCTCTTCACCTGCACGCCGAGCTCGAGCGATTTGAACTTGGTGAGGACGTCCTTCGCGATTTCGTCCGCGATGTACTGGTCGACGGATTGCCCGCCTCCCCAGCCGACGTACTGCTCTTGCCCCGAATCACAACTGCCTTCGCAGAACAGGGTTCCAGGAAGGATCTCCGCATTGGTGAGCACGCAGGCCATGCCCGTCTGATGCCCATCGCCAATCGAGTCGTAGGCCACATCCTGGTCGACCCCGTCGAGGAAGATCAGCTTGTTCGAG
>JAFDFW010000637.1 GCA_019309605.1 Deltaproteobacteria bacterium
CTCGAGATCTGGCGCCAGTGGGACACGGTGCACTACGTGCACATCGCCCGCGACGGCTACGGGACGGATCCGGAGCGCGTGTTTCTGATTATCTGGCCTCCGCTTTATCCGTGGCTGATGCGGGCTTTTCGGTGGCTCCCGGGAAGCTACTTGGGTGCGGGACTGTTCATCTCGTTCGTCAGCTACCTTGCGGCGGTCGTCGGTCTCTACCGATTGGCAGGTCTCGATTTTCCACGAGACACGGCGATGCGCGCGGTGATCTACATCTCGATTTTCCCTGCGGCCTACTTCTTCCATGCTGCGTACACCGAGGCGCTGTTTCTGGCATTGGTCGTTTGGAGCTTCCTGAGCGCGCGCCGAGGCCGCTGGGGGTGGGCGGGGCTGTTTGCGGGCCTTGCGAGCTTCACACGGATCACCGCATTTGGTTTGTTTCCCGCCTTGTGCTTCGAGTATCTCCTCCAGCGAGAATTTCGATTGGGGCGGATCCGCGCCGATGCGCTCTGGTTACTGCTGGTCCCCCTCGGCTTTGGCGCGTACCTGTGGGTCAACCAATCCGTCTACGGCACGCCGTTCGCCTTTCTGGAGATGGCCCAGGCGCGCAATCACAAGGTGTTGTCTGCCCCGTGGGTCGGCGCCGACGCGGTGTGGGGGTCAGGGCTGGGCTACGGCCCCCGTCGAATCCTCACGGTCAGCGTAAGCGAAGTCGCGTCGGGTGTGCTCTCGGGGCTACTCGCGCTTTACGCGCTCGTGCGCATGCGAACGTCGTACGCGATCTACCTGCTCTTGTCTTGGGCCACCTTCGCGTTCACTTCTTTCTGGGCTTCGACGACTCGATACATCCTGCCACTGTTCCCGGTGTTCATCCTGCTGTCCGTCTGGGGCGAGCGGAGGACGCTGCACTGGGCCATTTGTATAAGCTTCGGGATGGCCTACACGCTGCTCCTGGCACTCTTCATTCGAGGAGCGTGGGCTTTCTGACACTCCTAGCGTGCGCATGTCGTAGTGATGCGACCCAGAACGCGGCAATGCGAGTAAGTCCCGGTCATGTTTGGGTTTCTGTTGGGTGCTGTGGGTTTTCGCTATCGACGTTGCGGTCGGCTGCGATGCTTTGGGAGCATGTCGTGCGCTGTGAGCCTTGCCGAACTCGCCGACAAGACATAGCGAGCTGCTTTCGCAAGCTTGCGTCCCGTTGATGTGAGATCGAATTTCGACCAGTGACCAGGCTGCTCGACCACAAAGTCGCGATTGTCGAAAAATGACGCTTCGGATTGGTACCGGGCACAATGGATGGGTGGAGGCCCAGCCGACCGATCGAACCGCGTTCGAGAGATTTCGCGCGAAGACTTGGGGGGTGTTGAACGGCGCGGAGGGCACGGTCCTTGGCAGAGCCGTCCCTTTGGGAATCGGGACCCTGATTCTCCTGAACACGTTGGCCGTCATCGCGAGCTCCCACTCGAACTGGTCCGTCCAGGCGGTGCAACGATTCGATGACTTCGAGCTGTTCTCGGTCTTGGTCTTCGCGGTGGAATACGTCCTGCGCGTGTGGTCCTCCGCGGAGGACCCGCGGTACAGCCGACCTATCCTCGGACGCCTCCGATTCATGGTCACGCCCTTGGCGCTCGTGGACCTCATCGCGATCGTCCCAGCTTTCATTCCGGCGGCATCGGTCGACCTACGAACTGCGCGCGTGCTGCGTCTCGTCCGCATCGCCCGGATCTTGAAGCTAGGGCGCTACTCGCGGTCGCTTCGTTTGTTCGCGAGAGTATTCGCGCGCGCCTGGCCCGAGATGGTTTCCTGTTTGATCGTGTTGACTGTACTTCTCATCCTGGGCTCCAGTCTCATGTATTTCTCCGAACGTCAGGCACAGCCCGAGGCGTTTCCTACGATCACGGCGACCCTGTGGTGGGGCGTAGCCACCCTGTCGACGGTCGGCTATGGCGACGTCTATCCGATCACTGCGCTCGGGAAGCTCGTCGGCTCTGTGGTAGCGCTCCTAGGCATCGGTTTCTTCGCTCTACCTGCAGGCATCATTACCAGCAACTATCTCCACGCAGTCCGCGAGATGGATGCAGAAGAGGACACATGCCCCCACTGCGGGCAAACGATGCAAACTAGCCCTCCGACGTAGGACCATTCGGGCCTTGCCCAAGCGCCGCCTTGAGCACCTTCGAGAGGTTGCGGGCAGCATCGCGGTCCTTGTCTTTCTCGGCCTCGGATAGCTCCGTCCATCCCACTACGATCGAGGGCGATAGCCGCCTCTTTGGATCCTTAGGGCCCGGCGCGTGTCTCCAGCCCGCCAGCCGCTTCTCCGCATACCATCGGCGATGCTCGAGCTCCGCTAGCAACGTAACCTCGTCATCGCTGAGCTCGAGGTCGTCCAACTGCCGCGATGCGTCGTGGTCACGCCCCACCGCTCGAAGCTTGACGCTCAAATGGTCTCGAAGGTACAGGTGTTGGCTGTCACGTCGAACGTCTCGAGGCCGTTTCCCTTCGCACCGGTAAGCGATGAGACGAGGCCGGCAAGCGTGCTCTTCGAGGAAGTGCATACGAGCACCCTCTCCTCACCGACTCGGTTGAGCGCTGCGCCAAGGCGGAGGGCTTGGGCGAGATTGGGAAGGCAAATGTAGACCTGGCCGGCTTGGTTCTGGTCAAACAGGTCTTCCAGCACGTCGTCCCCCGACAAGACCTCTTCCATATCGGCGGTATCGATCCGTAGGTCGATCAGCTCCTCCAAGACGGTCCGTCGAGCCTCCAGTGACGCCAGCGAATCGCTGCCCTCGGTGCAAATCACGCGAACGATCGGGCGCGCTCTGCTTCCGTAATGGCCGATGCGGGCTAGTTGTAGGACGAGCTCGTGCGCGAGCTGCCCTTCTCCAAAGATGGTAATGCAAACCGGCGGCGCGTCTTTTTCATGGAGCTCGCGAAGGTCCGGCGGGTGCTCTTCCAGGAGCACGCGCGCTCCGAATCGATAGATGCTGAACAGGTGGGCCCCGAAGTCATGCCCCTCTGCTGACACAAGCGGGGCGTCCGCGAACAGGTCGGCGGTATGCGGATCCTCGACGTTGATCGCGCAACGCAGATCT
>JAFDFW010000004.1 GCA_019309605.1 Deltaproteobacteria bacterium
AATCTGCTCTTCCCCGATCGGCTGGAGCTCACACGCTCCCAGGAAGCCGAGCTCGAACGACATGAAACGTTGCTGCGCTCTCTCGGGTTCGATTGGTCTGCGCTCGGCGAGGGGTCACATGTCGTCAGGGCAATCCCCGCGCTCGTCGCGGACGCCAGCGCGACAGAGCTCTTCCAGGATGCGATCTCGAGCCTCGAAGGTGGCGCCGAGGATCAGAGGGATGCAGCGCTTCGGGCGCTTGCCAGCCGTGCCGCCAAACCCAATGGCGAACCCATCGACGACGCTGCCGCCGAACACATCGTCGCCGGCGTTTGGCCGAGCCGGGACGCCCATCGCTCTTGCATCCTCGCACGCGTTCCGATCGCCTCTGGGAGCACGGACAACGCGGATGACTGAAAGGCTCCAACCGCTTCTGGTCATCGCAGGACCGACCGCCACATCCAAAACCGCTGCGGCGATCGACGTGGCCCGTCGCTTCGATGGCGAGCTCATTGGCGCCGACAGCGTGCAGGTCTACCGGGGATTCGATATCGGGTCCGCAAAGCCGACGGCTGATGAGCTTGGAGGAGTGGCGCACCACCTGCTCGACGTGCTCGACCCGGACCAAGACGTGGACGCCGTCGCCTATGCGAACCTCGCAGACGAGGCGATTCGAGGCGTTCGCGACCGCGGACACCTTCCGATCGTAGTAGGCGGCACAGGACTGTGGATCCGGGCTCTCGTCCGGGGGCTCGTCGACGTCCCAGCCGTTGACCCCGTCGTCCGGCAGCGCCTCGAGCAGGCCGCAGCCGCAAGGGGAGCACCGGCACTCCATGCCAGGCTGGCCGAGGTCGATCCGATGTCCGCCGAGGCCGTGCACCCCAACGACGCCCTTCGAATCGTGCGCGCGCTGGAAGTCTACGAGCAGACCGGCACGCCCCTCGGTACGCTCCGAGCTGCGCACGCGCTCGGAGAACCGCGATACCAGGCCTTGTTCGTCGTCCTCGACATGGACCGCACGGCCCACGACGCTGTCATCGAAAGCCGCGCGGAGCGGATGCTCGCCGCGGGCTGGATCGACGAGGTGCGTTCACTCCGAAGGCGATGGGGGGACGATGTCCGCCCGCTTGGAAGCGTCGGCTACCGCGAGGTCCTAGCGCACGTCCGCGACGAGGTCGCTCTCGAAGAGACTGTCCGCCAGATCAGAAAATCGACCCGCATCTACGCTCGCCGCCAGCGAACCTGGTTCAAAGGCGAGCCCGGTATACGCTGGCGGAGCGAGAGCGCCGAGCTTCGCGAGCCAAGCGGCCTCGACCGCATCGCAAGGGAACTGGGGCTTTGAACTTCTTCGGACATGCCGTCGTCGCGGGCTGGGCTGACAACCGAGCAGGGCACCTCCTCGGAAGCATGTTGCCGGACTTCGAAACCATGGTCCGCGTCCGCTTGCTCGAGGTTCGTGACCCCCATATTCAGCGTGGGATCGATCTGCACCACCGAACCGACGAAGCATTCCATCGGGCGCCGGCCTTTCTGGCCTGCTGTTCGCACGCGCTTGGCGAGCTCACCGATGTCGGCGTTCGCCGTGGAACGGCCCGTGCCGTCGGTCACATCGCAAGCGAAATGTTTCTCGATGGCTGGCTGGCTCGCGAGCAGGCTCACATCGACGACTATCTCGCTGCGCTCGAGCTCGAGGTGAACGACCTCCTGATCTGGCAAGACGAAGGTCGCGCCTTCTCGAAATTGCGCACCAGGCTGGCGCTATGGGGCGCGCCGCGGGACTATGCCGAGCCGCCCTTCGTGCTGGCGCGAGTGTCCGACGCCCTCCGTAGCCGCCCGGCCTTGGCGGTGCTAGAAGAGCAATCGGCTCCGATTGCAGAGTACCTTCCCTCCCTTCAACGGATGGTGGAGCGTCACGCCGCAGAACTGCTCAACGAGCTTCATGACGCGCTAGGCTCGAAGGACTGAGATGCTCGAAGAGGGGAGGAGACCCAGCGCAGGCGGCGAGAAGCGCCGGCGCTACCTGAGGTGGGGCCGCATAGCGGTGACCGTCGCCGCGGTCGCTTACCTCGCGAGCCGCGTGGAACCACGCGATGTTCTGAACGCTTTTCAAAGGCTCTCTTTGGAGGCCGCGCTGAGCGCGGTGACGGTCGTTTTGTTTGCTCTCGTGTGCGGGATGGTTCGATGGCGGCTCTTGCTGCGAGCGTACGGCGCCATCGACATTCCCTCCTGGCCGCGGATCGCGCACCTTTATACCGTCGGCCACTTCTACAACACCTACGCCCCCGGCGGCGTGGGCGGCGATGTCATCCGCGGCGTGGCCAGCCGCAAGGCCTTTGGGGATCTCGACTGGGCGGGCGCCACGAGCGGTGTGGCGGTCGTGTTCATCGAGCGGGTCGTCGGCGTCTCGGCACTGCTCGTCCTCGCGACGGTCGCCTATCTGATGCGCCCGATCCCCGGAATCGAGAACCTGGGCCTCTGGGCCGGCCTGGGGCTCGCGACGGCAGGGGCCGCGTTGATCGGCATCGCCATCGCGCCAAGGCTCGCGCCCTTCCTTCCCGAGAAGCTGGGCAAGCCGCTTCGCTCCCTTCCTCGACTCTATTCGCTCTGGCCTTTCCTCATCGCGATCTTTCTCTCCTTGATCATTCACTCGGGCAACATCCTCGCGGGCCATGTGATCATGCACTCCCTGGAGCCTTCGGTAACCTTGGGGCAATCGGCGGTCGTAATGCCGCTGATCGGCGCATCCGCCTTTTTCCCGTTCACCGTGGGTGGCGCAGGAGTTCGAGAGGCGGCGTTCGCGGCGCTCTACGGCACAGTTGGCGTTCCCGAAGCAAGCGCCTACGCCGCCTCACTCGGCTTCTGGGGCACACAGCTGATCACCGCGGCAGTCGGCGGTGTGGTCAACCTGTTCGTGCCTCTTTCGGGAAGAGAAAGTGACTGACGAACTTTGCGGCCTTGTCGGCCTCTCCTGCTAACCTCCGAAGGATGCGCCACGACAGTCACGGCGATGGCTCCTTTCGCGCCGACCAGCTCGCGCGCTGCGGCCCAGACTGTGTCTTCGAAGCGGGCGTCTTGGTCTTTCACCCCGAGAACATCGAGCTCGGCACGAACGTGTACGTCGGGCACAACGCGATCCTCAAGGGCTACTACAAGAACACGCTGCGCATCGGCGACGAGACGTGGATCGGTCAACAGGCGTTCCTACATGGCGCCGGCGGGCTCGACATCGGCGCCCGCGTAGGAATCGCGCCCGGTGTCCGAATCATCACCTCGTTCCACGGCGAGGCGGGTCGCGACATCCCGATCCTGCACTCACCCATCGAGCTTGCCCCGGTCGTCATCGAAGATGACTGCGACATCGGCGTCGGCGCGATCGTGCTTCCCGGCGTGCGTATCGGCACTGGCGCGCAAATCGGAGCTGGCGCTGTCGTGACCCAAGACGTGCCGCCCTACTCCGTGGCGGTCGGCGTGCCGGCCAAGGTCACGAGGCAACGGCCTGAATGAGCCGTCCCGAGCTCAGCGTCGTCATCTTCGCGTTCAACGAAGAGGACAACATCGCGCCAGTGTTGACCGAGCTCCGACAATGGCTCTCTTCCAGCGAGCCGTCAGCCGAGATCGTGTTCGTCGACGATGGGTCCGCGGACGGCACCTTCGCCGAAGCTGCGAAAGCTCTGTCCGGAGCCCCACATCAACTGCTTCGCCACGAGAGCAACCGCGGCATCGGTGCAGCTCTCAAGACGGGGGTGCGCGCCGCCGAAGGCACCTGGGTCACGTTCCTTCCGGCGGACGGTCAGATCGCGCCAACTGCGATTGGGACGCTCCGCGACGCGGCGGCCCGCGAACGAAGCGATGTGGTGTTCAGCGTGTACGATCACCGAGACGACGGTTTTCATCGCAAGATCCTGTCGGCGGGTGTACGTGCACTAATTCTGCTGATCCATGGCGTGCACATGCAGAGCGACGGACCCTACCTCTTTCGACACTCCCTCTTCGAACCGGACCAGCTCGTCCCCGACACGTTCTTTCTGAACTTCGAATTTCCGATTCGAATGCTGGACGCGCACGTTCCGGCGACGGTGGTGACGATCGAATGCAGGCCTCGCCGCTCCGGGCACTCCAAGTCGACGCGCCTCAAACGCATCTATGGTGTCGCGCAGGACCTCCTCGAGCTCCGCGTTCGGCGCGCTAAGGAATCGCACGGCCGTCGCGCTTAGCCCTCGAGCTCTGGGGCGCCCCTGAGCCGGTCTCGAAGGGTCGACCTCGGAATGCCCAATGCCCGGGCGGCCGCAGACATGTTGCCGCCGTACTGCTCGAGCGCCTCTCGGAGAGAATCGGCAGAAGGCCGCAGCACCGACGGCTCGGAAACGCGCCGAAGCGAACGGTCGACGGCCTCGAGGTCGATCAGGGCCCCATCGCTGTCGACCGCGGCAAGCTCGAGCACGTTTCGGAGCTCGCGGACGTTGCCGGGCCAAAGATACCCGTGGAGACGCTCGAGTGCTTGCGGCTCGATGCGTCGCTCGCCGATTTCTGGCTGCATCTGGCGGAGGAAGTGCTGGGCCAGGCGAGTGATGTCGTCAGGGCGGACGCGCAGGGGTGGGACCTCGAGGACGAGGCGATGGATTCGGTAGTAGAGGTCCGAGCGGAATCGCCCCTCGTGCACCATCGCCCGCAAGTCCCTGTGGGTGGCGCACACCAATCGAACATCGACGCTGCGCGCGCCTTCGCTGCCGACACGCCGGACTTGCCAAGTCTCCAATACGCGAAGCAGCCGCGTTTGAAGATCGGGCGGCAGCTCCGCAACTTCGTCGAGAAAGAGCGTCCCGCCGTGCGCCTGCTCGAACGCCCCGCGGTGCGCTTGAACAGCACCGGTGAACGCCCCGCGCTCGTGCCCGAAAAGCTCGCTCTCGATGAGCGCGCGCGGCAGCCCTCCGCCGTTGAGAGGCACGAACGGGCCATGTTGGCGCCGGCCGCGTTCGTGGAGCGCCCGCGCCACGTGCTCTTTGCCGACGCCCGTCTCGCCTCGAATCAGGACGGGCCAAGGCAAACTTGCGAACCGATCGACCTCGGCCATCACCGAGAGCATTGCGCTCGATTCGATGACGACCTCCGAGGGTGCTTTGCCGGCGTTGCCTCGGTTAACCACGCGGAGCACGGTTCGACCAATACGGACCACCGCCCCGGGCCGAAGCTCGTGCCGGCGGATACGCACGCCGTCGACCCAGGTGCCGTTGGTACTGTCGAGGTCGCGGATCGACACGCCTCGCGAAGATGGCTCGATTCGGCAGTGGTACTGACTCACTGCCCGGTCCGACAGCGCGATCACATTGTCGGTGGCGCCCCCCACCGAAACCGGCTTCTCCCCGAGGTGGAACGCACGTGCCCCAAGGCCATGACCGCCCACGAGCGAGAGCCGCCTCGCCCCCGCGCCGCGGCCACGCAGCAGCTCCGTCCCCCCTGACTCGTATGGGACAGCCTTGGCCTTGAGGCGCGCCACCGAATACCCGGCCCCAACGGCAACCCGCTCCCCGATTGGCACGACGGCACGTTCCCCGAGCGCTGGATGCTTGGCCAGGTCGTAGACGTACACCGTGCCCCCATGAGGCTGAAAAAGGAGCGCCCGACCGGGCACTTCTGGTGCGTGAATGACGATGTCACAGTCGGGGTGCGACCCGACCTCGACCGCAGCCACGCCCAAGGGGAACACGCGGATACGCCGCCCGGCGCGGCACAGACAAAGCGTATCGCCCAAACCCATGGCGCGGATATCGACCGGTCCCGCCGGCGGTTGCGTAGACGCCTTCGGTCCCTAAGCTCCCGGCAACGTGTCCGAAGCACTCCGTGAAACCTCACTCACCGACGAGCACCGGGCCCTTGGCGCGCGCCTCGTTCCTTTCGCCGGCTGGCGCATGCCCGTGCAGTACGAAGGCATCAAAAAGGAGCACGAAGCGGTTCGCACCCGCGCTGGGCTCTTCGACGTGTCGCACATGGGCGAGATCCTCGTCGAAGGCCCACAGGCGGTCGCGGCCGTCGATCGGCTCGTCACCAATGACGTGTCGAAGCTCACGACCGGCAAAGCGCTGTACACCGCGTGCTGCAATGAGCAGGGGCACATCCTCGATGACCTCATCGTGTACCGCTTGGAGGACGAGAAAGTCCTGGTCGTCTGCAACGCATCGAACCGCGACAAGATCGTCGGCCATTTCGCACAGAACCTGAGCCTCGGGACGCCCTGGAATGACGTCTCGGATGCGTGGGCGCTGCTCGCGCTGCAGGGTCCGCACGCCTTGGCGACCATGAAAGACTTGGGCGCGCCGCCAAGCCTGCTCGAGCTTCCGTACTTCAGTGTGACACGCGCAAGCCTCGGAGGGGTCGACCTCTGGGCGGCGCGAACAGGCTACACCGGCGAAGACGGTTTCGAGTTCTTTTGCGCGAGCGAGGATGCGGTTGCTTTGTGGAGGGCATTGATCGAAGCCGGCACGTGCCACGGCCTCCAACCTGTCGGTCTCGGCGCACGCGACACCCTCCGGCTCGAAGCCCGGCTCATGCTGTATGGCAACGACATCACCGAAGAGACCCACCCGCTCGAGGCGGGCCTCGGCTGGGTCGTGAAGCTCGACGCCGGCGACTTCATTGGACGGGATGCGCTCCGGGCAATCAAAGGGGCGGGGCTCGGCCGGAAACTCGTAGGCTTCGAGATGACCGGACGCGGAATCGCACGTCATGGCTACCCGATTGTGGCCAATGGGGAGCCCGTCGGAGAGGTCACGAGCGGCTCCCCAGGGCCGACGGTTGGACGGAACATCGGTCTCGGCTATGTGCCTCTGGCGCTCGCCAAGGTAGGGACCACCTTGGGCATCGAGATCCGTGGCAAGGTGGTCGACGCCATGGTAGTGAGGACCCCGTTTTACAAGAGGTGACAATGGCGACGTACCCTAGGGACCTGCAATACACGCGAGAGCACGAATGGGCGCGCATCGAGGACGACGTCATTCGCGTCGGAATCACTGCGTATGCGGTCGAGCAGCTCGGCGACGTGACCTTGGTCGACATGCCGGCTCCCGGGGAAGACGTCCAGGCCCACGAGCGCTTTGGCGATATCGAGTCGGTCAAGACCGTGAGCGAGTTGTTCGCTCCGGTGAGTGGAGAGGTCGTGGATGTCAACACCGATCTCGAGTCCAGCCCTGAGCTCGTGAACGAGGGCCCATACGAAGATGGCTGGCTGGTGACCATCCGCCCCTCCGACCAAGCAGAACTCGATGGGCTGATGGATGCCGCCAAGTATGAGGAGTACCTCGGAACGCTCGACGGCTGAACAACCGGCACGAACGTGAGATACCTTCCGCATACCGACGAAGAGATCCAAGCCATGCTCGCGCGCGTCGGTGTCGAGCACATCGACGACCTCTTCGAGGCGATTCCCACTTCGCATCTGTTGGACCAGCCCCTGGATCTCGAGCCAGCGCTCGACGAACCGAGGCTCATGCAGCACCTTTCGGCCCTCGCCAACGCAAGCAAGGGCGCGAACATGCTGTCGTTCCTTGGCGGAGGGATGTACCGGCACCACGTGCCGCCTGCCGTGGACCAGCTGCTGCAGCGAAGCGAATTCTACACCGCGTACACGCCTTACCAGGCGGAGCTTTCACAGGGGACGCTTCAAGCGATCTTCGAGTTCCAGACCATCGTGTGCGAGCTCCTCGGCACCGACGTCGCCAACGCGTCGATGTACGACGGCGCGAGTGCCGCCGCCGAAGCCGTCCTGATGGCCCGTCGGGCCAAGCGGCGCACGCACGTGGTGGTCAGCGAGGGACTGCATCCGGAGTACATCGAGACCATTCGCACGTACGTGCAGGGCCTCGACACCGAGGCGACAATCACGCTGGCGCCCATCGCCGCCGACGGCCGGACCAATTGGGATGCAGCCAGAAGCCTCCTCACCGACAAGACCGCCGCGCTGGTGGTGGGTTATCCGAATTTCTTCGGCTGCGTCGAAGACCTCGATGCGGCGCGGGCCGTCGCCGACCCCCACGGGGCGCTTTTGGTGACGGCGACCGCCGAGCCTTACGCCCTTTCGGTGCTTCGTGCGCCCGGAGCGTGCGGTGCTGATATCTGCGTGGGCGAGGGGCAAGCGCTGGCCGTGCCGCCTCAGTACGGCGGCCCCGGCGTCGGCCTCTTTGGAGCGTCCCAGGCCCTCGTTCGTCAAATGCCCGGCCGCCTCGTCGGGCGCACGGTCGATTCAGACGGCTACCCCGGCTACGTCCTCACGCTGTCGACCCGCGAGCAGCACATCCGGCGCGAGAAGGCGACCTCGAACATCTGCACCAACCACGGCTTGATCGCGCTCGCGATGGGGATGCGGACGGCGATGCTCGGACGCCAAGGCTTTCAGCAGGCCGGCCAACGCTGCCTCAACGCGGCACACTATCTCAGAGCAGGCATCGAAAAACTCGAAGGCTTCGAGATTCCGTATGCCGCCCCGGTATTCAACGAGCTGGTCGTCCGCAGCCGCGATCCCCGCGCAGCCGAGCTCGTGAGCCGCTTGCTCCAGCAGGGCATCATCGCTGGCGTCGACCTCGGCCGCTTCAAAGATGAATGGCGCCAGGACGTCTTGATCGCCACCACCGAACTCCACACCCGAGACGACCTCGACCGCTTACTCCAAGCCCTCGCGGGCTAACCGCGTACCGCGCCCCGATCCGATCGCGTGCAAGCCAACTCGGAGGCACTGCAAAGATCCGACACGCTTGCACGAAAACGGCAGAAGCCTACATGTCGGCACGCTTATAACCGCATGCTTTGACTCATGTTTTCCTATTAATCCTTGACTCGGAGAGCGCCGAAACACAACTCTTAATTCAGCTTGCGCGGACCTAAAACGCGATGGAAACTCGCCCCGCTTCGAGAGATTTGCCGCTGATTCAGAGGAAGCTCCGGAGGCCGCAACATGAGTGAACAACGAAGACCATCCTTCATCAACTTCCTGGCTCCAGAGGATCCCGATCCCCTGGCTTGGGCCGACATCTGCCGTGACGAGGCCTGGCAGGGCCGCTGGGTCGCACTCGACGATTGCGCATACAACGAGGCTGGTGAAGCGACCGCAGGCCTGGTCGTAGATTTCGACGACAACCTGGCCGAGCTGTGTGCTCGCCTGAGCGACGAGCGGCGCAAGAGCTGCTCGGTCGTGTTCTGCCCGCCCGCCGAATCGGCCGCCTAGGCGGATTCGGTTGCAGGAGTAGCGGGGTTACTCGCCAACGTCCCCGCTGGGCTCATCTTCCGCGTCCCAGGGGTGCTGCTTCTCTTCAAGCGACACCGGCTCGTCGGCCCCGGTGCATCGGTCGGGCTGGCCCCTGCGGAGCTTGACCGCGTTCCATGGCCCGCCGCCCGATAGCTCGTCGTCCATGCCCCACTCGCCCTTGACGTACTGGTCGCCATCCTCGCCGATTTGGATTTGGAAATAGCCTCGCCCTCGGCGGACCTGCGGCTTGCCCGCGACCAGCTCCCGGCGGTCTTCCCACTGGAAGATCAACAGGTCGCCGTCGACGTCACCCTGGATTCGCCCGGCGCGCTCGTGCTTGACGTAGTCGCCGATTACCTGCTTGCCGCTTTGGCACATGTGCATGTTGCCGTATTGCGGCGACTGCCATACCCCGTAGAAGGTCGCACCCTCGGGCAGCGGACCAGCTTTCGGCTTTTGCGAACCTCCGCAGCCAAAGATGACCCCAAGCAATAGGGCCAGCGCTATCTGCTTTGCCTTCATCGACTGTCTCCCCGCTCCCACGATAAACGACCCTCGCGCGAAAGCGTAATTTCGGCGGCTCAGCGTATCCGGGGGATGGAAATCACGTGGTAGAGGACCGCTGGGCCCTCCCCGAGCAGGATCGCCAGGTCTCGGAGGCCCTCGAAGACCGAGCCATCGAGGCCGAGCTGGGCGGCGGGCGGTGGGGGCTCGAGGCGATAGCTGGCGACCACCATCGGCCGGAGGCTTTCACGGAGCCGGGGAGGTGCGTCGATGCTCTCCCTGAGGCGGTCGAGCGCTACGTCCATCCCGCCGAGCTCGTCGACCAGGCCGTGACGGTGGGCGTCGGCTGCAAGCCAGACCCGGCCGCGGGCCAGCGGCTCGATCTCTTCGACGGGCCGCCCTCTCCCGTCGGCGACCAGCGCGACGAAGGAGTCGTAGAATGCGTCGAGCTCTCGGTTCATGAGCGCGCGCTCGTCACCGGTGAGTGGACGGTGAGGCGAGAAGATGTCGGCATGGGGGCCTGTCCGGAGGACCTCCGTTCGGATGCCGACGCGATCGAGGAGCTGGGATGCCATCAAGCGGGCCGAGACGACGCCGATCGAGCCCGTGATGCCGAGAGGCTGAGCGACGATGGCGTTCGCATGGGCAGCGACATAGTACCCGCCGCTGGCGGCGACCTCGCCGAAGTACGCAACGACGGGCTTCTTCTCTTTGACCCGGACGACCTCGCGGTGAATCAAGTCGGAGGCTTCAGCGGAACCGCCGGGTGAGTCGACCCAGAGCAACACGCCGAGCGCACGTCGGTCGCGGCGCGCATGACGGAGCGCCGCCACGACGGAAGCGCGTCGGCCCGTCGGCGCGCCCGACTCGGAAATGGCCCCCTTGATTGCCACGACTGCAATGTAAGGTCGGCGTCGCAACGGACGGAAGAGCTTCGCTTTTTTGAAATCGAGGTAACGGTCGCCTTCGATCACTTTCTGCTTCTTGCTGACCCCGAGCTTGTCGGGCAACTCATCTTCGTAGGCAAGTCCGTCGGCGAGGCGGGCATCGATCGCGCCTTGTCCGCGGAACACGCCAACTTCGAACAGCGTGCGCACTTGCTCCGGCGTCGTGCCGATGCGTTGTGAGAGTGCGTCGAGCAACGCGTCCGTGTGACCATCGATGAGCGCCTGAAGTTGCTCACGCTGGTACTCGCTCATCGAGTCGCGGCTCACGCGTTCGGCAGCGGTCTTGTATTCCTTTCGGGCGAACGGCTCGACTTCGACGCCGATGCGATCGAGCAGTGGCTTGACGTAGTGCGACTCGGCGGAAAGACCGAGCAGTGTGATTGTCGCCTGCGGCGCGAGATAGATGTGCTCGGCGGCCGAGGCGACATACAGCTCCCGGTGTCCGCCGCCCCGGGGGAGAAGCACCGTGGTGCGCTTGCCCTCATCCCTCAGCCGGAGGATCTGTTCCCGGAGACCGACGCAGACCGACCACCCCGCTTGAAGGGGCGGCAAGACAAACGCGACCCCCTCGACACGGGAATCCCTGATCGCATAATCAGCAAGGCGGCGAACGGCCGCCAAAGAAGAGGTGCGCCGCAGCGAGCCGGCATCGAGAAGCCTACGCAGCCACGGCAGAGGCTGACGGGCCTCCACGAGGCGCGGTTTGAGGCGTATGACGACCCATCGACCCTTGGGGCGCGATAGCCAGCGGGCGATCGCCCAGATTGGTAGGAGGGGCAGGCACAGCAGATTCCGAATCGAGTGGAGGACTAAACGAAGCATCGTTTTTGCCTATAGTGACGGCTTGTTATGCTGGAAGTGGTGGGGCCGTAAATCTTTACCGGCGACTAGCGCTCTGCTAGGAACTCATAGCACTGAAGAAGGCGAAGGAGCACGGCTCAGAACATGGCAAGCCCCCAGATGGTGATGTACGAGGAGGAGTTTGCCCAAGTCCAGGCCGTGACCAACAGGCTCGTCCAGGATGCAAACGCGCGTGTGGTGTTCGTGGTCGACAAGAACGGCCAGCTGATCAGCGCATCGGGCGACACGGGGGACATCGATACGACTTCCCTAGCTTCGCTCACAGCGGGTACCATCGCCGCAACGGGAGGCATCGCGCAACTGCTGCGGGAACAGGAGTTCGCGACCCAATACCACGAGGGGGTTCGGCAAAATGTCCATATTCAGGTGGTCAGCGGTCGTGTGATTCTTGTGGTCATCTTCGATAATCGCACAAGCTTGGGCCTGGTTCGGTTGCGCGTGAAGCGAGCGACTGAAAACCTGACACGCATCTTCGAGATGGTAATGGCCAAGGCGCAGGATCCTTTCCGAAGTTCACCGTTCTCAGAAATAACCGATGACGACATCGACAACTTGTTCAACGACTGACTAGGAGAGGCTTAGGGGGATGTCTTTCATCAACTATCTGTCGCGCGAGATCAACTGCAAGATCGTGTACTACGGTCCGGGTCTGTGCGGCAAAACGACGAACCTGCAGTACATCTACAATCGCACCAACCCGGATGCGAAAGGCAAGATGATCTCGCTCGCGACCGAAACCGAACGAACGCTGTTCTTCGATTTCCTGCCACTCGAAATCGGCGAGATTCGCGGCTTCAAGACGCGCTTCCATCTCTACACGGTCCCCGGCCAGGTCTTCTACGACGCTAGCCGTAAGCTGATCTTGAAGGGCGTCGATGGCGTCGTCTTCGTCGCGGACTCCCAGATGCTCCGCTCGGAGGCCAACAGCGAGTCGATGGACAACCTCCGCACCAACTTGGCGGAACAGGGCTACAACCTCGACACCATCCCGTACGTCATCCAGTACAACAAACGAGACATGCCCAACATCTCGCCGACCGAAGAGCTCCGCCAGATGCTCAACACGGGCAACGTCCCCGACTTCGACGCAGTAGCGACAACCGGCGAAGGCGTCTTCGAAACCCTAAAATCGATAGCCAAACTAGTCCTAACCGAACTAAAACGAGGCGCCGCCCGCTAAAGGGGGACACTCTCCACCCCTCTAACCCCGCGAAACCACGGGGCATCTCCGACAAAGATCGCAACGACACCTCATTGAGGAATCCGCTGCGAGGCGCGACCGAGAACGGGGCGTGCCAAGAGCCCCCCGCGAAGTTCTCAAAGAAGTTCCCCATCACATCGTGCTGCGGGGTAACAACCGGCGCCGCCTGTTCTCGTATCCGCGCGACTATCTGTATTTCCTAAGCTTGATGGTTCGTCACCTTTCGAGCTCCGAGATGGATATTCATGCGCTGTGTTTGATGCCCAATCACGTTCACCTGTTGCTCACGCCCTTCGAAGAGTCGGCTCTTGGAGGTTTCGTAAAGCGGGTCGCACAGCGGTACGCTCAAGTGCGGAACAAGCGCTACGAAACCACAGGGAAGCTTTTCGAGCAGCGCTACTACTCCAAGCCCATGAACTCTGAGAGGCACCTCGCCATCGCGACCGCCTACATCGATCTCAATCCGGTCCGGGCCCACCTCGTCGACAATGGAACCGACTACGCGTGGTCCACCCATCGCATTCACTCCGGCCTAACGTGTCCTATCAAAGCACTCGCCAACCTATGGTCGCCGAGCGACTGGTACGGTCACCTTGGGGACGACCCAGGCGCGCAAGCCGCAGCCTATCGGGATTGGATCGAGGAATGCCGCAAGCGGGACGAATGGGATGAGGTGCGGAAGGACCCCGTCCCTCCGCTGGGAGGCCCTCCGACCCGCCCGAACCGATCTCGCGCTGCGGGCTGACTCATTGGAAAAGGGTCGCTGCGATCTTTGGCTGGGGAGCTGGGTGATTTCGGGGGGTTGGGGGGGTGGAGAGTGTCCCCCTACAGGATGAGGTTGAGGATTTTATTGGGGACCCAGATTGTTTTTCTGAGGGGTTTGCCTTTTAGGTGGGGGGCTAAGGCGGGGAGTGTTTGGGCGGCGGTTAGGGCTTGGGCTTCGGTGGCGTCTTTGGGGAGGGTGATTCTGGCTCGGACTTTACCGTTGATTTGGACTGGGACTTCGACTTCGTCTTGTTCGCAGAGCGCCGGATCGTAGCTGGGCCATGCTTGGGTTTGAATGCTGGGTGGGTGGCCGAGCATTGCCCAGGTTTCTTCGCCCAGGTGGGGGGCGAAGGGGTGTAGGAGCCTGGCGAGGATGCCGAGGGCCTCGATCGGGACCTCGTCGAGCTTCATGAGCTCGTTGGTGAGGACCATCATTGCGCTGATCGCGGTGTTGAACCGCATGGCCTCGATGTCTTCGGTGACTTTGCGGATCGTTTGGTGCAGCAGCCGCGTCAGCGCGTCGTCGGGCTTGGCGTCAGCGTTGGCGCGCAACGTGACGGCGAAGACGCGGTCGAGAAAGCGACGTACGCCGGCAATCGAGCTGGTGCTCCAGGGCTTCGTCGCTTCGAGCGGGCCCATGAACATTTCGTAGATGCGCATCGCGTCGGCGCCGAACTCGGCCACGATGTCGTCGGGATTCACGACATTGCCACGCGACTTGCTCATTTTCTGTCCGCCCTCGCCCAGGATCATCCCCTGGTGGACGAGCTTCTTGAAGGGTTCCTTCGTGGGGACGACCCCCTCGTCGTAGAGGACCTTGTGCCAGAAACGCGCGTACAAGAGATGCAAGACGGCGTGCTCGGCTCCACCAACGTAAAGGTCGACGGGAAGCCACTGTTTGGCGAGGTCGGGCGAACACAGTGCCTCAGCGTTGTCTGGGTCGATGAAGCGGAGGTAGTACCAGCATGAACCCGCCCACTGGGGCATCGTGTTGGTCTCGCGCGCGAACCACTGGCCGTTTTTCTGGAAGAAGCGCCAGCCCTCCGCCCTCGCCAAGACCCCCGCCGGGTCGGCGCCCGGCTTGTAGTCGTCGAGTTCGGGGAGCCGAAGCGGCAACTCGCGTTCGTCGACCGCGATCGGTTGATCGTATCGAATGGTGTACTCAGCCCCTGCCCGCGGGTCGCCCTCGGTCTCGACCGGGAAATAGATTGGAATGGGTTCGCCCCAGTATCGCTGCCTCGAGAAGACCCAGTCACGCAGTTTGTACTCGACGCGGGCGCTCCCCTGCCCTGCCGCCTCGAGGTCGGCGGTGACGCGCTTCTTGAACTCCGCCGTCTGCAAGCCGTCGTACTTGCCGGAGTTCACCCCGACGCCTTGCTCCACCATCGCCTCACTCAGGGGAGCGTCGGCGGAAGCACCCGTCTTGCTCACGACCTCGATGATCGGAATCCCATGTGCGGTCGCGAACTCGAAGTCGCGCACGTCGTGCGCAGGCACCGCCATGATCGCACCCGTGCCGTATCCCCACAGTACATAGTCGGCGATGTAAACCGGGACCTCTGCACCATTGACCGGATTGATCGCGAACCCGCCCGTGAAAACTCCAGTCTTCTCTTTGCTGGCCTGCCGGTCGCGCTCGCTCTTGTTCTTGGCCTGCTCTACGTAGGCGGTGATTTCGCCTCGTCGTTCGTCGGTCGTCAGCATCTCGACCAGAGGATGCTCGGGCGCGAGCACCATGAAGGTCGCACCGAACAGCGTGTCAGGCCGCGTTGTGAACACCTCGATGACCGCATCGTGTCCAGCCACGTCGAACTTCACCTCGGCGCCCTCCGACCGACCGACCCACTCCTGCTGCATGATGCGGGTGCTGTTCGGCCACTCGACCCCTTCGAGATCCTCGAGGAGCCTGTCGGCGTAGGCGGTGATCTTCAGCACCCACTGGCGAAGCGGGACACGCTCGACGCTGTGCCCTCCCCGTTCACTCAGGCCGTTGATGACCTCTTCGTTGGCCAGCACCGTGCCGAGCTCCGCGCACCAGTTGACGGCCACTTCGCTCTGATACGCGAGACCGCGCTTGAAAAGCTTCAGGAAGATCCACTGCGTCCATTTAACGTAGTCGGGAGACGTTGTATCGACCTCGCGCGCCCAGTCGTAGCTGAACCCGAGCATCTTGAGCTGACGCTTGAAAGTCGCGATGTTCTGCGCGGTAGTGTCGCGAGGATGCGTACCGGTGACGATCGCGTGCTGCTCGGCCGGAAGACCGAACGCGTCCCACCCCATCGGGTGCAGGACGTCGCATCCCGACGCACGACGATAGCGCGCCATGATGTCGGTTGCCGTGTACCCCTCGGGATGACCCACGTGCAGCCCAGCCCCCGACGGATACGGGAACATATCGAGGATGTACGTCTTCGGGCGCTCGCTCCCCTCAGGTGTCCGAAACGTGTCGTCCTTCTCCCAGAAGGCCTGCCATTTGGGCTCAATCGTCGCTGGATCGTAGCGCGTCATCGCGCCTGCCATAGCATGCCGGCGACGAGGCCGCGATCTACGGACAGCTGTCCATCTGGGCGATCCAATCGCGGAGGAGCCCCGTACCGAACGGGTCAACAGTCGAGGTCCCGATCGATGGCATCCGCAGAACGCCCACCTCGAGGAACCGTTGCATGATGCCGGAACCCTCGGGGTCCCCGGGCGCAACGCGAGGCATCCCGGCCCACTGAGGAAAGTACTTCATCGGCTCGCACATTCCGGTGTCTTCGATCGGGAGCTCGTAGCGAAGGTCGAGGCCGTGGTCGCCCGAGCTCGCATAGCCGTTCGGCCGATGACAATGCGCGCAGTTCGCGTCGAGGTAGGCACGAGCTCGCTCGTCGAGGGTACCCTCTCCCTTCTGCGGGTTCGCCATCCTCGGCTCCGCGCCCGGCTCGATCTCTTCGTCACCGTCCAGCACCAACAAGTCTATGTCCGCCATCGCAACGAGCTGGTTTGCGACCACCCCGTCGTAGTTGCGGTCGCGGTTGATCTGTGCGGTCTTTGGGCCCAGCACGTCGTCGATCGCGGGCCCGTGGCAGGTGACACAGTCTTCATACTCCGGGAACAGGTACTCTAGGACCTTCGCCTCGCCGCCTTCATGGATCGTGAACTCGACCGTCTTGCGAGCTTCGAGAAGCTCGCCCTCCGTGCCCTCGTCGTTCCACTGATAGGTCGAGTAGTCCCAGCTCCCACCGCTCCGAACCATGAAGCGCGTCTCTACCGCACGGCGGCTGTGCGGGTCGCCCACGTCGAACTCGAAGCCAAACACCTTGATCAGGACGGTGCCCTCCGGAAATACCCAGGAGCCATCTTCTTCAATCGCGATCTGCTCTGGGCTCGGCACGACCATGTAGCGCGGCTTGAACGCACCGTCTGTCCACAACGCCGAGTTGACGTCGTAAGGGATTAGATCCGGTCCGGGCTCGAGTGTTTTGAGATCGGCGAAGCACCCCGTGTCGGACAGGCGGGCTGGCATTCCCTTCGAGACGTCGGGCAGACATGTCTGCACTTCGGGGCGCGGCTGTAGCGCGGGACCAGACCGAGACGACGCGTCGCCTCCGCAACCGATCGAGAGGAGCAGCGCGAAGCAGCCCCCGTAGTAGATTCGCCCCATGCGTGCTCTGTAACGGAAAAACGTATGCCGCCCAAACTCTCGCAGACGCTTAATTTGCGCGAGCCGACTTCTCGAGTTTTTTCCAACGAAAAGGTGAAAGCAAGTGCGACGCGTAGGTCCCCGGAAAGTTTGGCAAGCTCCCGATTCCAATCTCCGTCGGCGGCTGGCGATCGTGCGGCAAGAACCGAGATCGGAACACGATGTCCCACCAGATGATGTTGGCGCCGTAGTTCGTGTTGGCTTCCTCGAGGTGCTTTGAATGATGCCAACGGTGGAGCTCCGCCATGCTGAAAAACCAGTTGAGTGGGCCGAGCCGAATGTCCACGTTGCAATGTTGGAACATGCCGTGGACCGCGCTGAAGAGTGTGTGAAGCGCGATGATGCGCGTGTCCGCGCCCAATAGAATCAACGGTGTCAGAGCCAAGACCTGCTGCGTGAAGAGGTCGATCGGATGGAAGCGTCCCGCGTTCAGCCAATAGAGTCGTGGCGCGCTGTGATGTGTCGCGTGGAAACGCCACAGGAACGGGTTCTCGTGCATCAGTCGGTGAATCCAATAAGTCCCGAACTCGCCGATGACGAGCGCGAGCAACAATTGGGCAAGCAGCGGCCAACGAGCCGGCCAAAGCTCCATGCCGACGACGTTCGACAGCCAAGCCGCCGCCACGGTGAGCCCCCCGACGAACGACACCGCATAGACTTCAGGGATCCAGAAGTTCACGAAGTTGTGAATGATGTCGGTCCGGATGTCGCCGTGACTGTGAAGCCAAGCGTCCTGAAAGGGATGCGCTCGCTCGAGCACCAGCAGCAGTAGAACGACCGCTCCGGTCAGCCCCATGACGGTCGCGACCGGATTCCACCCTTCTTTCACTCCGTAGACTCCGATTCCCATCACGCCAGCAAACACGATGGGGAACGTCCCGAACGTGAGCGCGCCATGGAGAGCTCGCTTCATCACCCTTCCATCTGGACAGGGAAACGCTCGTAGTAGAACTCAAAGCGCTTGCGAAGGTCGTCCGGGTCAACCCCGAAATCGCCTGGAAGGTCATAAAGAATCCGCCCGTGCTTTCCACGGGGGTTTTCGGTCATGTACTGGTCGAGCGACGCCCTCGCCTCCGCCGTCATCTCGAGGCCAGCGACTTCGTAGATGCGTTCGACCATCGCGATATCATCCGCCATGAATTCGTGAAACAGCACGTCGATGCTCTGCGACGCGGGCAACCGGTCGCGATCCCGCACACACGAGCGCAAGAGCTGCTCCACTCGATCGCTCCAATAGGCCGCGACCGCCGGCGGGTCCACCTCGGTGCGTCGCATCCGATCACCATACGTCAGCATCGTGATGGCAGACGCGATGACCGACACGGGGTCGCGATGCGTAAGGGCCACGGTGGCGTCTGGGAACGTCTCGATGAGCGGCCCCAGTTGCTCCAAGTGCTGCGGTGACTTGAGAATCCAGCGGTCGGGACCGTGCATCCACTGCAGCGCCTTGAGCACGTTCTTCATGTACTCGTAATGCGGGCGCTGGTCGTGCGCGTAGTAATAGTCGCGCCACCGGGGCACCACGGCGAGCCACTCCGGAAGGAACGTCGAGAAATCGAGCGCCCCGACTTCGATCTCTTCGTGCACGTGGTCGGGCGTCATGTCGTGCATGTTCTTGAGGAGCGGAGCAATCTGGCCAAACATCTGGTACTCGCCGGCGCACTTCACGTACCGTGGGTCCTGCTCTTTGGGCCCAGGTGCTACGCCGGCATCGGGAATCGGCTCGAGGCTTTCCCAATATGGAAGCGAGCGGAGACGCGTGTCGGCCGCGATTAGGTTCAACAAGTGGGTCGTCCCCGAGCGCGGAAGCCCGGCAATGATGATCGGCTTGCGGATCTCGAGGTCCAGGATCTCAGGGTGCCGTTTGAGCAAGTCGTGGAAGCGCAGACGGTTGGCTGCATACCGCACCATGTCCCCAAAGAGCCGCACCTGTCCCATGGGACCGAGGTTGGCATCCTCGTCGGCGGCCCGGCACCAGACCGCAAGTCGCTCCCGAAAGTCGTCGGGACCGAAATCCGAAAGCCCTGTGCGCTCCTTTGCCTCGCCCAGCACCGCGTCCTCGGTGAACTCGACTTCAACCCCGGCAAAGCCATCGATCACCATCTTCTGCATCGGCGTGAGAACCGGAGCCTTGAGGTCGTCAATTCGAATGTCATTCGGTCCGTCGGTCACGGCTGGCTCTCCTTGGCTTTCGCGGCTTCGAGGGTGGAGCGCAGG
>JAFDFW010000638.1 GCA_019309605.1 Deltaproteobacteria bacterium
TGTTCACCCAGCGCTACATGCACGACACCGGCTGTACGAGCGAGGATCTGGGCCGAGTCGCGGTGGCCACCCGCAACCACGCACTGCAGAACCCCGACGCGATCTTCTACGGCAAACCGCTGTCTCACGAGGATCACCAAGCGTCGCGCTACATCGTGCATCCGTTGCATCTGCTCGACTGCTGCCTCGAAACCGACGGCGGAGCGGCCTGCATCGTGACCAGCGCCGAGCGCGCCAGAGACCTCAAGCAGAAGCCGGCGATCATTCGGGGCGTGGCCCAAGGTGCCGGAGACGACCAGGAGGTCATGACCAGCTTCTACCGCGAGAAGATGGCCGCGATCCCCGAGATGGACCACGTCGCACAGAGGGTGTGGCAAACCTCGGGGCTCACCGCAAAGGACGTCGACGCGGCGGTGATCTATGACGCCTTCACCTCGATCGTGCTCTGGCAGCTGGAGTCCTTCGGCTTTTGTAAGCCGGGTGAGGCCAAAGATTTCGTCAAAGACGGCCACCTGGCGCTGGGCGGCCGGCTACCCACCAACACCCACGGTGGCCAGCTGAGCGAGGCCTACATCCATGGGATGAACGGGGTCAACGAGGGCGTGCGGCTGATCCGCGGTGAGTCTCGCAATCAACCAGAGAAATGCGAGCACGTCCTGGTAACCGCCGGGATCGGCGTCCCGACCAGCGCCATGGTATTGGGTCATGATTAATCCGCCAGAAGGCGGTCACGAGCGCGGGCAGCGATTGCTCGCAGGAAGTAGGAACGGAGATGCGTGAAGCGGTAATCATCGAAGCGGTGCGGACACCAATCGCACGAGGCAAAGCCATCAAAGGCTGGCTTTCTGGGTTCCACCCCACCCAGCTGCTGTCGCTCTCATTCCGCGGGGTCTTGCAAAAGGCGGGGGTCGACAAGGAGCACCTGGAACAGGTGATCGCCGGCTGCGTGACCCAAGCCGGCGAGCAGGCCGGCAACGTGGCCCGCAACGCGTGGCTCTCCGTGGGCGACACCTGGGAGGTCGGCGGCACGACCATCGATGCGCAGTGCGGATCGGCCCAGCAGGCCAATCACCTGATCGCGGCCATGGTCAAGGCGGGCAGCATCGATTGCGGCATCGCCGGCGGCATCGAGAGCATGAGTCGCGTGGGCTTGGGCAAGAACGTGATGAACGGCCCTGGCTTCTTTTTGCCAAAAGAGTGGCCCTGGGATTCTACCCCCGATCAGTTCACCAGCGCCGAGCGCCTCGCCAAGAAATACGACACCACCCGCGAAGAAGCCGATCAGCTGGCGCTCGAGTCACAGCAGAAGGCGGCCCGCGCCGTCGCGGAGAATCGCTTCCAGAACGAGATCATGCCCGTAGAAGCCCCAGTCCTGGGTGAGGACGGCAAGCCCACCGGTGAGACCCGCGTGGTGGACAAGGATCAGGGGCTACGTGAGACGACCCTCGAGGGCCTCGCCGCCCTCAAGCCGGTCGCGGAAGGTGGCATTCATACCGCCGGCAACTCTTCGCAGATTTCCGATGGATCGGCCGCGATCCTCTGGATGTCGGCGGACAAGGCCAAAGCGCTGGGCCTCAAGCCGCGCGCCCGGATCATTTCCGACGTGCTCGTCGGCACAGACCCCTACTACCTGCTCAACGGCCCGGTCGACGCCACCAAGCTGATCCTGAAGAAGTCGGGCATGTCGCTGAACGACATCGATCTGTACGAAGTCAACGAAGCCTTCGCCTCGGTCGTGTTGGCTTGGCTCAAGGAGTTCGACGCGGATCGCAGCAAGCTCAACGTCAACGGCGGCGCGATGGCGCTCGGCCACCCGGTCGGGTGCACTGGCACGCGTCTGATCGTGACCGCGCTCAACGAGCTCGAGCGCACCGACAAGAGTACAGCTCTGATCACCATGTGCTGCGGCGCTTCGGTGGGCACCGGCACAATCATCGAGCGTCTTTAAAGGAGAGGGACATGGGAAACTTAGAAGGAAAAGTTGCAATCGTAACCGGCGGCGGGCGCGGGCTCGGCCGCGTTGAAGCCATTGCGCTGGCCAAACAAGGGGCGCGCCTGGTGATCAACGATCTCGGAACCACAGATAAGGGCACAGGGTCTGACGAAGAACCGGCACAGCAGGTGGTTGAAGAGATCAAGGCCTTCGGTGGCGAGGCGATCGTTGCCTTTGGCGACGTCTCGAGCTGGGACGACACCGCCGCGATGATCAAGAAGACGATCGATACCTACGGCGACCTCAACATCGTCGTCAACAACGCCGGGTTCCTCCGCGATCGTATGATCTTCAGCATGACCGAGGAAGAGTTCGACTCTGTGATCCGCGTGCACCTCAAGGGCCACTTCTGCAGCATGCGAATGGCCACCGAGTACTGGCGCAACAAGGCCAAAGCCGGCGAAAGCGTCTACGGGCGCCTCGTGAGCACCTCATCGGAGGCTTTCACCTCATCGGAGGCTTTCCTCTTTGGCTCGGTGGGACAGCCCAACTACGCCGCAGCCAAAGCCGGCATCACCGCAATGACGATGGCCGCCGCGCAGGCGATGGTGAAATACGGCGTGACCGCCAACGTGGTCTGCCCTCGTGCGCGAACGCGCATGAACGACAGCGGGCCCCACGCCGCACTGTTCGCCAAACCCGAGTCCGGCTTCGACAAGTACGCTCCG
>JAFDFW010000639.1 GCA_019309605.1 Deltaproteobacteria bacterium
TGGGCGACCATTCTTTCGGAGCCGCGTGTGATACTTCCGCAAGTCCAGGCGGCTTTCCATTGCGTCCGTCCGAGTGTCCCCACAGATAGATCATCGTCCCAATCAGGACGACGAGCGCTCCGATTCCCAAAGTCTTCAGTGCGCTCATTGGTTTCTCCTCGCAGGCGCGATAGCCCGGCAACCCAGCGCATGGCAAGCAGAGAGGTGTACTCAATAGAAAAAGCCCGGCCGAAGCCGAGCTTTGATGGCGTCCCGTGTCGAAAGAGGGGCGCGCGCTCCGTGGTAAGCTCGGCGACCTCAGCATGAAGTTCGACGAACTCTCCACGCTTCTGACGCCCGAGAAGCTGCCTTACCTCAGCGGGGTCGAGCGACTGGCCGACGGTACTCTTCACGTCGCAGTACTCACTCGAATGCCGGAGGTCTCGCCGCGAATGATCGCTTGGTGGTTTGGGGAATACATGCAGGCCACCGAGCACTACAAACGATGGCATCCTCGGGACCACATCTGGATGTCCTGGGAAGACAAGCGACCGGGAACTCACGTGGGCGCGAAACACCTTGTGCACGAGTACATCGGTGGCCGCCTCAACAAGCTTTGCATCACGTTCGTCCCTCCTGAGGATTTCTTCGCGGATGGGCTAACGCGGATGCCCAAGGCGGTGGCGGTTTGTGGTCGTCCCGGTCTCCTCGAACGACCTATCGACCTCGGGCGCATGGTCCACTTGGCTCTGCCGCGACGCTGGGGGTGCGAGCTCCACAGTCGATTCTGGCTGGGACACATTGCGTCGAGAAACGGCTCGCGATTGACAGAAGCGATTGGAAATGCTCCTTGGGTTCGCCACATGCTCGCTCGTATGTCCTTCGGTCGCGCTCTTGCCGTGCATTGCCACGAGGAAATGAGCACGCTCGCGGGTTTCCTGCCCGACTTGTATGCGTCGGAATCGTGAGGCCACCCGGAACGCCTCTCGTTGATCTGGCTGCTGTTCCTCTGGTTCCTTCACCAAACCGAAGGCAAGGTTCGGGTTGGCAGCCTGACCGGGTAGGCTGGTCGCCCCTAAAGAGAAAGCCCGGCCGAAGCCGGGCTTTTATGGCGTCCCTAATCACTCCGAGTTGGAACCAAATCATGGAGTGGTTGAGGGAGGTGCAGCGGATTAGGGAGATTGCGGGTGGGGTGGCTGCGTGAGCCCAATCACGGACCTTCCCGTTCGCGCTGGGTATCCCGTTGTCTCACTCCCAAGCGGGATGGGAACCATGGGGAAGGGCGTCACAAAGGCCAACAGAATGTCCTTTCTTCCTAGGCACCATGCGAGGCCCCAACCGTAGTTGACCCGGATTGTGGGCTCGTCCAAGCTCGGCCACGGTCGGTGCCGATTAGGAGAACGATTCGATGAAGCTGAAGATACTGCTCGCCTTTCTTGCTGGAATCGCCACAACCATCGGAGTCCTGGCCGCCCTGTACCGCAGCGCGGATTCTGACATCGCCGAGGCAAAGGCCGAGGTAGACGTCTACTACCCCGGAACCGAGAACCTCGCGCCGGACGAGATGCGAGTCGTCGCCTTGGGGACGGGAATGGCCAGTCCCAGGCCCAAACAGTCAGCTGCATGCTGGCTCGTCGAGCTGGGCAACGGCGACAAGTTCCTCTTCGACGTCGGCGCAGGCTGCCACGACCGAATCGCCGCGCAGAAGATTCCGTACGACTACCTCGACAAGGTCTTCCTCGGCCACTTGCATGTGGATCATTTCGGCGACTTGGCCTCGTTCTGGCTCGGGGGCACTACCATGAACCGGCTCACACCGGTTCGGATTTGGGGTCCCACCGGTGGCACCCCCGAGTACGGCACCGCGTACGCCATGGAGATGATGCAGAAGATGTACGTCTGGGACGTCGGGACGCGGGCAGGGTTCATCGACTTTCGCGGCGGAGCGCTCGAGGTCCACGAGTTCCCATACGAGGCGGTCAACGAGGTCATCTTCGAGGAGAACGGCGTGGTCATCCGGAGCATTCCGGCCATTCACGCCCTCGATGGCGCGGTGAGCTTTATCCTCGAGTGGAACGGGTTGAAGCTTGTCTACGGCAGCGATACATTCCCCAACAAATGGTACACCGAGCACGCCAAGGACGCGGACATTGCCATTCACGAGTCCCTCCTGCCGCCTGCCCTGTTGATCACGAAGCAGGGGTTCACCCCGCTGGAGGCGCTCATGGTCGGTACGGAGGCGCACACCTCGCCCGAGCAGTTCGGCAAGGTGATGTCACTCGTGGAGCCACGACTTGCCGTGGGGTACCACTTCCAAAACGACTTCGACACGGCACCCGAGATGCAGAGACGGATCCGCCAGACCTACGACGGACCGCTCGCCTTGGCCATGGACTACATGGTTTTCAACGTTACCAAGGACGATATCAGGGTGAGGATGTCGGCCATCGACGAGGA
>JAFDFW010000640.1 GCA_019309605.1 Deltaproteobacteria bacterium
GAACTTGACACCCACCAGGATCCCCCGTGAATCGGGAATCCCGTGCCTCGAGGACGCATCGAGTAGAAATTCTGCAACACGCGATTCTACGCTTCGCGTGAGCAGTGCATCGATCCGCCGTTCTGCGAGCAGGCGGCGTTCCCCCATTAACCGATGCATAGCGGAAGCGAACTCCAGGTCCTCACTCATCACCATTTTGATGAGACGAGGCGGAATGCGTAGCGCTTCCACATAATCCAAAATCACCGTTTCGAGGCGCGCTTCCGGGTCGACCAGCGACATTTCGCCGATCAGATCTCCGGGGCCGTAGTAGCCGAGCGTCAATTCTCGTTCCGGTGTGCGGCGAACCCGCCGCACGCGACCGCTTCCGATCACGAAGATCGCAGGGTCGTTAGGCATGCAAAGGGACTCACGGCGATCGGCGTCGATCAGCGCGCTTCCGTTCAAGACACTCTCTCGAAGCTCCGCGGTCAGCGGGGCGAACACCCCGCAGCGCGCGAGAATTCTCGAGCGGCGTTCTTCTGTGGTGCGCAATCGTCGTGCGCCGGAGCCATTTTGTAGTGCAGGAGCGTTAGAATCCATACTTACAGCCTTAACGGCATGGTGCACGAATACCAGATTACCGTCAAGACGCATTTTCACAAAATCACTTAAAAATGCATTTTTCGGTTCGTATTGACCAAAAGGGCCGCCTTAGCTAGTGTCGCCGCATTCGGGAGGGAGTCGCTCCGGGTCGAGGGCCGACATACTAAATATGCGACTTTATTCAGGAAAAATTGGCCCGATCGTCGATGACCTTGTGCGGGACCTCACCGCTCAAAAGGACATCGAAGTCGAAGAGGTGGCCGAGGTCAGGCTCGATCTCGAGGCGGTCCTCAAAGAGTACGTCCGGCGGGAACGCCAGATGATCGACGAGGCCAAGGACCGGATGGAACGTGAGGGCCTCGGCTATTCCAAGCTCGGGCGGATGCGACAGCGCCTCGCCAAGGAGATGGGCTTCCCACAGCAGGACGAGGTTCTGCCCTACTTGGTCGACCAGCTGCTCAACATGCTGTTCCACAGTGCCAACGTCATCGAAATTTACGCCGATGACGCCACACTCCGAAAGAAGATGACCCCGATTCTACGACGGCACATGGAAGTCGAAACGGGGCTCGACGCCGAGGTGCGCTCGAAGATCAAGAACCTCCAAGAGGGCACCAGCGCGTTCGAGGTCGAGTACGCCAAGGTGATGGATCTGATCAAGCACAAGCGCGGGCTCGAGTAGGCGTCCCATGCAGAGCATGACCGGCTACGGAAGCGGGCGAGCAGCGCTCGGCGAAGGACACGTCGTGCTCGATCTTCGCACCGTCAATCATCGCTTTCTCGATGTGCGTGTGCGTCTGCCCTCTCGCATTCAGGGTCGGACCCCGACGGTCGAGCGCGTGATTCGAGCGCGTCTGGAGCGAGGACGCGTGGATGTGACCGCGCGGTTCGAGGGTCAGACGCTTCCACAGCCCGCGCTGGACCTCGATCGCGCCCGCTCCGTCTACGGCGAGCTTGCGGCGCTGCGCGACGCCTTGAATCCCGATGAGCCGGTGCCTCTCGCCCTCCTCTCTTCGGTCCCGGACCTGTTCGTCTCCAATCGAAGCATCGACGAAGAAGCGCTCGACCACTCGCTGGAACGAGCGGCGGAGGCAGCCTGCGACGCGGTGATGGCGATGCGTGACAAAGAAGGGGACGCCTTGGCTGCGGAGTTCGGCACTCGGCTTTCCGAGCTCGGCGCGAGTATCGGGGAGTTGAAAATCGCGGTTCCTGAGATGGTCGAGGGTCGCAGAGCGCGGCTTCGCGATCGCCTGGATGCGCTGCTCGCGGGCGCCGACGCCAAGCTCGAGCCCTCGCGTCTAGAGCAAGAGATTGCCGTTCTCGCCGACCGATCCGACGTCGCAGAAGAGCTCGTACGCCTCGATAGCCACCGTGATCAAATGCTCGAACTCATCGAGAATTTGAGCGCACCCGTCGGGAAGCGCATCGACTTCCTGCTCCAGGAGATGGCGCGCGAAGCCAATACGATCGGGTCCAAGGTGCAGGACGGAGCGATGACGACGCACGTGATTGCGCTGAAGGCCTGCGTCGAGCAAATGAGAGAACAAGCGCAGAATGTGCTGTAACCAACTGCGCCGGCGCGCTAGTGCTCGCATCGGAGGGGTAGTTGAATGAGCGTCTCGGCGGCGACCGATCCAGATCTCATCTTGTTGATCATCAGCTCTCCGTCGGGGGCTGGAAAGACGACGCTGACGCGCCGGCTATTGCAAGAGTTTTCGGACTTTAGGTTCAGCGTTTCGCACACGACGCGCCAAGCTCGCGCGAACGAGGTCGACGGACAGGACTATCACTTCGTCGACGAGAGCGCCTTCCACGACATCGTCGATGAGAACGGGTTCGCGGAATGGGCCTCTACGGCACGAGCGTCAAAGAGATCGATCTCGCCCGAGCGGCGGACAAGATCGGGGTGCTATTCGACGTGGACTATCAGGGGGCTCGGCAGATCAAAGAGAAGTTCCCGCACGCAATCGGCGTCTTCATCTTGCCTCCGTCCATGGAAGAACTTCGCCGCCGGCTGGACGGCCGCGGCTCTGACGATGCCGACTCGCGCACCCTTCTTCGATTACATGGTCGTCAACGACGAGCTCCAGCGCGCCCTGACCGAGCTGCGAGGCATCATCCTCGCCGAGGGCTGCAGACAGTGGCGCGTCGCCGCCAGAGCCGAATCGCTACTCCAAGAGTAATCCTACTAGCGCGCGATAGAGTGCGGAGATTTTCGTCTAGGGTCGAGCGCCCCCGCAGAGAAGGACTGAGAGGTACGTCCGTACCTCGCAGGGAGTGAACGAGGAGGAAAGCCGACCCTAGGCGAAAAGATCCGTGCTCTAGAACTGGATGCCGAGGATTAGGCGCAGGGTCATTGCGCGGCTGGTGCCCAGTCCTTCGGTGCCGGGCTCACGAATGCCGTCCACCTCCAGATACTTCAGGCCACTGAGCGGGAACAAGATGCCGAATTGGGCCGACGCGTAGAAGCCATCTTTGAAGCTCGGTCCGTCCTCGGTTCGGTAGTAGATCGACAGGTCGAGCTCCGCGCCG
>JAFDFW010000641.1 GCA_019309605.1 Deltaproteobacteria bacterium
CGGGATCGACATGCAGTGCGTCGGCCGGCCATCGCCGAAGTCGATCATGCGCGTCTTCCACGCCGTGGGAACCCGGACCAACTCGCCATCGCGACGAATCGTGCCACCCCGGTGAATGTTCTCAGCCATCGTTTTCGCCGTGCCATGGGACACGCCGCCGCCCCGGCCACGAAACGCAAGCTCCAGGTGCGTAGCCTCCGGGCATCGCGACTTGAGATGTGCGGCGAGACAATCCGAGGGGACTACGTCGAACCCGGTCCCCGGTAGCAGCATGATGCCCGCGCGTTTGGCGTCGTCGTCCATCGCCCAAAGGCCCTCGTAGACTTCCGCCTCACCAGTGATGTCGGTGTAGTGCGTGCCGGTGTCGAGACATGCGCGTGCCATCGCTTCGTAGGTGTGTGCGAACGGCCCCGCGCAATGGACGACCACGTCCGCGTCGCGAAGCGCATTGCGAATCGAGTCCGGATCCGAAACATCGGCAGGCACCGAGTCGAAGCCATAGCGCTCCGCCTGATCACGAAGCCGATCCGCATTGCGGCCGGAGAGAACGACATCGACGCCGTCTTCCTTTGCGAACCGCGCGATCAAATCGCCGGTGTACCCATAGGATCCATAAACGAGAATCTTGCCAGGCATATCTGAGTGCTCCTACTTCACATCTTTCACTTCGACGGTGACTGTGCGGATCTTTCCGGTGAAGCGAGTCTCGTCGCGCCCGATGCCGATGCCTTCGGCGACTGGCGTCTGGTTGTCGAGACCCACGTCAGCCGTCTCATCGGCGGAGAAGATCAAGGGCTGAGTCTTCTCGATCCGACCCTCGGCGACGGTTTCTCCGTTGACGGAGAGAGTGCCCGTGCCGCCCTTGCCAAGGCCGCCTCCGTCGTAGACGAAGTCGAGCACGATGGTAGCCGGGCCCGGTGCCACTGCCTTGGTCGCTGCAATCGTATTACGCGAGAGCCCGAGGAAGTTGTAGGTGTAGATCGGCCTGCCGTCCTTCATGTAGAGCGACCAGCCTCCAAACCGGCCACCCTGGGCCAGGATCACACCGTTCCCGCCGCCTTCCGGGATCACGACCTCGGCCGTGATCGTCTTCGAGCGGTTCTTCACGTTGATGAAGGTGTTCTCGAGCATGCCGTTCATCCCGTCATAAAGTGTGAGCGACATTCGATCTCCCAAGAGATCTGGGCGCCCCGCGATGGAGGCGTTGACCCGCTCGACCGTACGGTCGTCGATGGGGAGCACGTGGTACTTCTCCGACTCATCCATGAACAGGGCTTGCAGCTCCTGTAGCTTCTCGGGCTGCTCGCTGGCCAGATTCTCCGTCAGGCTGAAGTCCTCGCGGACGTTGTAGAGGTCCCAGACATCAGACTCGAGCGGTCGCTGCTTCTTCGTCTGCCAGGGAGCCCGGTGGAGCGTGCGCGCCAGCCAGCCCTCGTGGTAGATGGCCCGGTTGCCGAACATCTCGAAATACTGCGTGGTGTGCTTCTCCTTGGCTTCGGCGCTGTCGAAGGAATAGTTCAAGCTGACCCCCTCAATAGGCGTCTGCGGCGTACCGTTCACGCTCGTTGGCTCGGGCAAACCGGCCGCCTCGAGGATGGTGGGTGCAACATCGATGACGTGCGAGAACTGCGTGCGTAGTCCGCCCTTGTCGTCGATTCCGTTTGGCCAGTGGATGACCATCCCGTTACGCGTGCCGCCGAAGTCCGAGGCCACCTGTTTGGTCCAGGCGAAAGGTGCGTCGAAGGCCACAGCCCAGCCCGCGGCCATGTGCGGGAACGTGTGCGGCCCGCCCCACTCGTCGATCAACGGGATGAGGTCCTCCACCTTTTCTGTGACCTGATTGAAGTAAGTCATCTCGTTGTACATGCCAACGAAGCCGCCCTCAGCGCTCGTCCCGTTGTCCCCGGCGATGTAGATGAAGAGGGTGTTATCCAGCTCGCCGATGTCCTCGAGGGCCCCGACCAAGCGGCCAACCTCGTGGTCGGTCTGCTCCATGAACCCCGCAAACACCTCCGCCTGTCGAGCGAAGAGTCGACGGTGGTCAGCCGGTAGCGAGTCCCAGTCCTCGATGTCTTCCGGCTTCTCGGCCAGCTTGGTGCCAGCAGGGATGACTCCCGTCTCCAACTGGCGCTCGGTCGTCTCCTGTCGAGTCTGGTCCCAGCCCTTGTCGAACTGTCCCTTGTACTTGTCGGCCCACTCCTTGGGCACGTGGTGCGGCGCGTGGACAGCGCCGGTCGCGTAGTACACGAAGAAGGGCTTGTCGGGCGTCATCGACTGTTGGGCCTTGACCCAGTTGATCGCCTGGTCGGTCATATCCACCGTGAAGTGGTATCCTTCCGTGTGCGGCGGAGTGACTCGGGTCACGCCGTCGTAGATCAGCGGGTACCACTGATCCGTCTCGCCCCCGATGAAGCCGTAGAATTTGTCGAAG
>JAFDFW010000642.1 GCA_019309605.1 Deltaproteobacteria bacterium
ATGGCCGCTCACGCTCGACGTCCCCGGCGACGCGATCACACTGCCGGTTACGGCCCCCAGCACGCCCGCCCCGACGGGTTTCCGACCACTCACGATACCGGAGGAGCAGCCCATTGCATGGGCGTTGCTTTTGTTGGCGGCACTCGCCCTCCTCAAGCGTCGTTCGATCGAGCTCCGGATGGGCCGCAACGAGCTCTTGGTCCGGGCGCGATGGGCGCTAGTCCTTCCGAGCACGGCCGGCGTCCTCGCCCTCGGCCAATGGCTGGCCCCGAACGATCTGTTCTGCGCGCTTCCGCTGATCGCGTTGTCGTTTCATCGCCCCGCGAGGTGGACGGCTCGCTCCGAGCACCGTGACTGGCGCCCCGCCCTCTGCAAAGAGCTGCCCGTCGCCGAAACTCCGGCGAATGAGTTCCTCGACGCGACCACTGCGACTGGCTTAGCCACGTTGATCGCGGGTGGCGTGGGACTAGTCGCGCTCGGGCAACCTACGGCCGCGCTCCTGTTGCTGCCGGTATTCCTGACGGGCACGCGGCATCACATGCCCGGTACCGCGGCGCAGACGGCCGCCGCGCTTCGCCTGTTCGCCTCCGAGCTCCGCTCTCCGAGCGATGCACCCGAAATGTCTTTCAGTTGGGAACTGTCGTCTGGCGGCGTGCCGCGCCTGCGGGTCCATCTCCTCACGCATCGCGCTGGGCTCATGACGCTGAGCTTCGTCGTCACCTCGAGCCCACTCGGCTTCGTTCTGCGCCACCGCATCATGCTCCTCGTCGAAACACGTGCTCAGTCCGACGCGGACGACATCACGCGACGCCGCACGAACGCCGAACCCGATCTTCGGTCCGCGGATGGCGGCATCCTCAGGCTGGTCGAATGGAATGCCGAAGCAGTCGAGCTACTTCGGGTCCTCGCACGCAAGGCTCCGAAGCCGGCGAAGGCGTCGCGCGGAACATGGCTGCTGCGTGAGATCTCCGAGCCCCGTCGCAAAGCGGCGTAAGACGCTATCCGCGGAAACTATTACCGGACGCGGGATGCGAGCGGAGCGAGGATCCGGTCGACCTGCTTGAGCTCCCGTACCACGTCCTCTTCGTCGAAGTCGATCTCGTCGATCAGCACCTCATGCACCGCGTCGTAGAGCCAGGTGCTCGACTCGGCGTCTTCGATGCACGCGGAGGCCTGATGCCCTTGATGGTTCAATGTCGGGAACTTCTCGACGGCCTTCTCGAAAACGCTCACGCGATCATCGAGATACGCGCGCATGGCGTCGAGCTCATCGGACAAAGGCTCGAACATCTCGGGCGATGCCTTCGCGTGCTTCTGGAATGCATCGGGGGAGCGCTCGCGCACACCGTCCAACACGAGGCGAATCAGCAGGACATCTCCCAGATAGCGGAGCACGCCGCGAACCCCGGGGATGGCTCCGTTCGAAAAGATCACGTGCAGCAGAGCGCCCGCCGCCGCAACGCGACTCTCGTCGTCGCTCTCGGGATCTTCAACAATCCGCAGCAGGGATTTCAGATCCTGACTGAAACGGCTCAGTGCAGGGGTCATTAACTGTACGAAGCGCTCGCGCGACATATCACCTCGGAACCAGAGCACGGCCCCGCGGACATGTTACCTCAACTCCGGTGGGACCTGCGTCTGTTTCGATGATCTTGAACTCAACCCGCCGATTTTTCTCCCAAGCTTTGGCGTTGTGCTTGGGATCGACGGGGCATCGTTCACCGTATCCACCCGACCTCAAGCGACTCTTGATGACGCCGCGCTCAATCAGCGCGTTCATGACGGAGGCGGCTCGAGCCCGCGTGAGCTTGATATTGTACTTGTCGCTGCCGCGCTCATCGGCGTGGCCCTGAATCTCGACCAAGGTAATGTGTGGGCTCGCATTGAGCGTCGCAGCCACCGCATCGAGCAGTGGGAAGCTCCGGGACTTGATGATCGCGCTGTCAGTTTCGAAGTAGACCTTTTCGAGGATGGTGATTTGAGTGTCCTCGAGGATCACCAGACCCTTATCGGGGCAGCCATCCTCGTCCTCGTTGCCGTTGTAGGTCTCCGGGTCGTTCGGACACGCGTCGTCCACGTCGAGGATCCGGTCGGCGTCGTTGTCTACGTCCGGACAACCGTCTTCATCTTCGAATCCATCGAGGTCCTCGGGGTCGTTCGGGCACAGGTCCTTTTCGTCCGGAATCCCGTCGCCATCGTTGTCCGGGTCCGGACAGCCGTCTTCGTCCTGGAATCCATCGAAGTCCTCGGGCTCGTCGGGGCAATCGTCGTCGACATCGGGAACGCCATCCCCGTCGCGGTCGCCTTCCATGCCCTCGGGACAGCCATCCTCGTCACGATCCCCGTCGTAGTCCTCTTTCACGAGAGGACAGGCATCATCGACGTCGAGGATCCCGTCACCGTCGTTGTCTAGGTCTGGGCAGCCGTCGGCTGGCTCGTACATGAACGCGATCGTCGCGCGAACGTCCGCGGCCTGAAAACCGGTCTTCGGAATGCCCGCGCCCGCCGCGAAGTAGAGGAAGCTCTTGTTGGTGACGAAGTACTTGAACCCGCCGAGGACTTCCATCGAAAGCGTGCCCTTCGTCCCTATTTCCTGGGCGATTTGCGATCCGTAGTACTCCAGGATCAGGTCGAGCGA
>JAFDFW010000643.1 GCA_019309605.1 Deltaproteobacteria bacterium
CGACGCGAGCGACGAAGATCTCGAGGCTCTCGCCAACCTCTACACCACCATCTTGTCGCTCGAAGACGAGGAGCTCGATGAGCTCGACGATGTCGGCATGCTCGAATGGATGCGCCAATTCGAGCTGCCGAAGGGTCTCGAGAGTCAGATGTGTATGAACCTCAACACGCTCTTCGTGGTGCCGGTCAACCGGCTCGCAGCGTCCGAGGCGATCCTCACCATGCGGCAGCAGGCGATGGGCGGCGCCGGGCGTTACAGCGTTGGCGGCTACGGGCGCCTCGCGGAGGCATGCGCGGACTACGTCGTCGCGCACGGAGGCGTCTATCTCCCGAAACAACGCGTCACTCGGATCGTGGTCGAGGACGGCCACGCCGTCGGAGTCGAAACCGACGACGGCGTCCTGCGCGCAAAGGCGGTCATCTCCAATGCAGGTATCCAGCCCACGGTGCTGAAGCTTGCCGGCAGCGAACACTTCCCGGTCGAGTACGTCGAGCGCGTGAAGTCTCTCGAGCCAAGCTGGTCGATTGCCGGCTACCGCTACGTCCTCGACAAGCGCATTTTCGACGCCGCCCTCATCCCCATCTTCTCCGATCAGAGCTGGCTCGACGACGAGCGCTACGAGGCCATGGAGAACGGAAACTGGCCGGACGTTCCTCTGATCGCCATCGACGTCCCGTCGGAGTTCGATCCGAGCCTTTCGCCGGTGCCCGGCCACCAGATCGCGAACTGCCAGGTCTTCTGCTCCCCCGACCCAGAGTCGAAGATGGGAGAGGAAGCCGTGCGCCGCGCCGAGCAGATCCTCGACGAGCTCTGGCCCGACCTCAAGAACCACATCATCCGCAAAGAGCCCTACAGCGCCAAGGCCATCTCGAGCCTGAGCCGCGACTCGGTTCTGCCGGGACGCGGCGGCGAAGCGGTGGGCCTCGCACAAGTGGTAGGCCAGGTGGGCAAGTCAAAGCCTGACGCGCGAACACCGCTGAGCGGTCTGTATCTCGTCGGCTGCGACGCTGGCGGGCGCGGCGCCGGCACCCATCAGGCAGTCGACTCGGGTTTCAACGTCGCGGCCATGGTTGACGCCGATCTGGGCTGACAGAGCGAACATCTAAGGGAGTCACCATGCGACGTTTGTTACCACTGGCATTGCTCACCGCGTGCTTTGCCGCACATGCGGCGGCATTCGACAATCCGCGTCAGGGTCAGGGCTACCTGCACAGTAGCTGGTCGACGGTGCACACCGATTCCAGCAACTCCGATCATGTCCCCTTGGCAATGACCGCAAATGTCAGCCAGCGTTGGCACTTGCTCAAGGGGGCAGGGATCTGGACGCCACCGGTGGTTGCGATCGACGGCACGGTCTACGCCGTCACCGGAGAGGGGCCGGGGCATAGCCACCTGCATGCGATCTCACCCGAGGGTGAGATTCTGTGGCAATCCGCTCCGCAGCAGTCGCTGGCAGACTTGGACTCGCTAGCGGTCTGCAGTGCGCCGGTGCTGGATGAGAGCGGCGACATCTACATCGGCGATGGCAATCAGTTCTGGGCGTTTCACCCGGATGGCAAGGTGAAGTGGGTCACCGACCTGCCTGGCGTGGGCGTGAACAGCGCGTTCGTGACCGGCATGATCGTGGCCGACTACGTTGGCGGTGTGAGCCTCGATGGCAAAGTCATGTTGCTCCATCGCAGCAGCGGCCAACTAGCGATGCCGGTCTTGGATCTGCCGGGAGCGGCTAGCCCATTGGGTCCGCCGATCCCTGACGCGCTCTGGAAGAATCTGGTCGATCCGGCAATCCGCGATCAGGTCTGGGAAATCTTGCGCGGCCATCGCTACGAGATCACCAACACCCCGGCGGTGCATCCTCGAACCGGCCGAATCTACATCATCGGTGCAGGCAAAGATGAGAGTGAGGGCCATTTCTACGGCATCGACGTCGTTGACGACCGCTTGGAAATCGCCTTTGTCACCAAGGTACCTGCCGGCAGTGGGACCAGCCCTGGCATCTCGCCTGGCGGCGAACGCCTCTATGCCATGGGAAAGGGACATCTCTTCGCCATCGATACCGAGAGCGGCGAGAAGCTCTGGAGCAAGGACGTCAACGGTCAGGATGCCTCTCCGACGGTTGGACCGGACGACACTGTCTACGTGCTCGGTGGTCAGCGCTTCGTGGCTGTAGCGGGCGCCAGCGGCGACATCAGGTGGCAGCGCGATTACAACGACTTCGTCGCGCAGCAGTTGCCCGAGCTCTGGACGCGCTTCGGCTTGTTGGAGCAAGGTGAGCCGGTTGGCTTCATCGACAGCGTGGCCTCTGTCACGCCGGACCTGATGTGGACGACCGTGCTCGGTGGTTACTCGATGAACCTCTTCGGCAAGAAGTTCCACCACGCCGCGAAGACCTGGCTACTCGCCGTGAAACCACAGGACGG
>JAFDFW010000644.1 GCA_019309605.1 Deltaproteobacteria bacterium
TCGAGTCCGTACGCTGCTCCATTGGCGGCGCCGTGGATCGGCTGGTTACTGCGGAGATCCCGCTCGACCGACCCTGGGGCGAAGCCCAGTTCCGATGGAACGGCGACGGCACCGAACGGATTCCCATCCACGGGGGTCGGGGACGCTCGACGTTCAGTGTCATCAGCTCAAACTTGGTGGACGGCGAAGGGTACTCCGACATCCCTACCGGAAACAGCTACATCCAAACGGTCACCTGGGATGAAACCGAATGCCCGGATGCGTTTGCGGTGCTCACTTACTCGCAGTCGGTGGACCCGGCTTCCCCACACTACTCCGACATGACCGAGGTCTACTCGGCAGGGGGCTGGAACGATATGCCGTTCTGCCCGGCGGACATCGAAGCCGCGAAGATCTCCGAGATCCAGGTCGGCACCAACTAGCCCCTCAGAAACTAGGCCTAAGGGCTAAGCAACTGGCATCCTATGGCGGATGCGCGCCTGTGTACGATCGATCCTCGTGATCATGATCCTAGGGAGCGCATCCGCCGGGTTTGCCCAAGAGCCCGATGCGGGCGCCGAGCCCACGCAGGACGCTGGCGGTGCACCCGAGCGGGAGGCAGAGGACAAGCATCCTCGCCTCGTCAAACCCGTCGGTGACCGGGAAGACAACGAGCAACTCGGCGGAGAGCCGTCCCTCACGGAGATCAAGCAGGAACCTGCGGCCAAGGTTGGCGGGGAAGAGGGCTCGGGAGACGTCGATGAGATCCCTCCGGAGGAGTGCGACCTCGATTGCCTCGAGGCTCAATTCGACGCGGAAGACGAGAAGGAGCAGCGAAAGAAGGGGACTCTCACGGTCGCGAGGGAGAGCGGTTCGATCGGCGAGGACGTCACGGATGACGTCGGCGACGCCCTCTCGGCCGAGCCAAGCACCACGACGCTTGCCGAGGCAGACGTGGACGTCCCGGACGACCGGAAACTCCCCATGCGTCTTGGGCCGGTTCGAATCAAGATCGGCAAGACCGACGATTGGATCGGGATTGGTTTCGCGACGCAGCTAGAGTTCGAATACGACCAGCAGTTCGAGGGCGGAGGATCCGAGAAGGACTCGCTTGAGACCCTCGAGTTTCGCCGGATCCGATCCACTCTCTCGAGCTCGTTCATCGACGGACGGATCCGAAGCCGCTTTCAGATCAATATGACGCCCAGCGCGTTCGAGCTCATCGACATGTGGTTCGCGTTCACGCGCTTCAAGTTCGCGACGTTCCGAGTGGGGCAGTTCAAGATCCCTTACGATCGCTACCGCGCGCAATCCTTTGCGGCCCTTTCGCTGGTCGACTGGGCGCCGACGACGACGATGTTCGGCTCTGAGCGCCAAATCGGCGCGGAGATGTTGGGCATCGGTGGATTCCTCAAGGCGGAGTACGCGATTGGCGTCTTCAGCGGAACCAACGCGCGCGCCGCGCACGCCGTGGGCATCACAGAGGTCTATGGTGAGGTTCCCCAGAGCGCGTCAGATTTCGGATTTGGCGAGGTCGTCAGCGAGTTTCATCCTGAGCTTGCCGCCCGCGCCGCCAAGAACTTCGGGAACATCAACACGGACACCAACAGCGACATCACCGGGAGCAAGGAGCTACGACACAGCGTGGGCATGGGCATCGCTTGGGATGCGCGACCGAAGGCTACGGAGGATCTCGCCCTGCGACTTTCCGCGGAGTGGCTCGGGAAGATCCGGCACATTCATATGAACGTGGTCAGCTATCTAGCTTGGTACGAGCCGTGGGAGGGCGGTAGCATCGTCTTCGGCCCGATCGGTTTCATGGCGGAAGCCGGCTACCGCTTCTCGCTGATGTGGGAGCTCGCGCTTCGCTACAGCGTCACCTATCTAACGCCGTCCCTTCGAAGCGACGCTAGGAGCTACGGGCAGGACCAAATCATGAATGCCACCGATCCGGCTTCTGCGATCCTGCAGTATGGTCAGAATGGCGAACAGCGCACCAACAACGAGCTCGCGCTGGCGGGCACATCGCACATCATCGGCAACAGCCTCAAGGTCGTCACAGAAGTGGCCTGGATGGCGCAGCACTGGGAAGCCGGCCGGCGGAACGCGTTCCGGCTCAGCCTGCAGCTCCAGTTCCTCTTCTGACGAAGAGCGCGCTTAGGCGTGGTGACCGCCGGGGCCGTGTGGGTGGCCGTGGGCGATCTCCTCTTCGGTCGCGTCTCGGAGTGAGTCAACCGTCACCTCGAAGTGCAGGGTCTCCCCAGCAAGCGGATGATTCGGATCGACCGTGATCGTTTCTTCGGTGATGCCCGCGACGATAAACGGGATCTGCCGGCCTTCATCGTCGTGCGCGACGACCTGCATACCAGCCGCTAGCTCCGCGTCCGCAGGCAACAAGTTGCGCGGAACTTCCTGGGACTCGCCGATCCGTGGGCCGTACC
>JAFDFW010000645.1 GCA_019309605.1 Deltaproteobacteria bacterium
CTCGTTGGCCTCGGGGATGTAGGCCGGCGTGCCCCCAGCGGCTCCGGCTCTCGAGTGTAACAGCGGTTTGAATGGCCAAAGCGGGCGGCGACTGCGCCGGAATGAGATCTGGCTGTCGAGGTTCTGCATGACCGTGAGCACGGTGATCCGTTTGTGCCAGTTGCGCGCGAAAAGTGCGCGGAGCGTTCGTACTGGATGCACAACGACGCCTGCGATGGTGCGTAGCGCTCGGCTAAAGGCCTTCGTGCCGTCGGTGAGAGGTCCCATGTACCAACGCATGAAGTCGTAGCCGGGAGGGAAGCGGTTCTGGGTAATGTGCGTATGCGCGTTGGCATAGAAGTGCGACGAGATGGCGGCGCCGTGCGTGAGGTCGTCTGCTGGGTCCGGCGAAAGCGCGGCGACGATCGCTTCGCTGTTGGTTCGAACCACGTCCCCGAGCGTCGATGAGATCTCAGGCAGCGTTCGGAGCTCGTCCCGGCAAGCGAACAACAGGTCCAGCGTTCCAATCACGCCAGCAGCAACGATGACGCGTGGCGCCCGAACCGGCGTGCGCCGTTGCGCTCGATTCGACGGGTTCACCGTTTCCACTTCGTAGCCGCCGCTTTCGAGCGGACGGATCGACACCACTTTCGTGTCCGGGAGAATCTCGGCGCCGAGATTCTCCGCCATGTAGAGGTAGTTCTTGTCGAGGCTGTTCTTCGAGCCATCGCTACAGCCGGTCAGGCAACCTCCGCAGCGTGTGCAGCCCATCCGCTCGGGCCCTGCGCCGCCCAAAAAGGGATCAGGCTCCGTCTTGCCGGCCTGGCCAAAGTAGATCCCCTGGGGCACCGGGCCGAATGTGTCCTCGACGCCCATCGCTCGAGCGGTTGCCTGCAGCCAGTCGTCCATCTTGCCGTGATCCGGATTCGTGGTTCGACCGAGCATCGCCGCTGCAGTCTCGTAGTGTGGTTCGAGCTCGTGCTTCCAATCCGTTCCGAGGTCCGCCCAGGCACGGTCCGCAAAGAACGCATCCCCTGGTTTCAGCAACACCGCCGCGTACACCAGGCTTCCACCACCGACGCCTACGCCGCCCACGATGCCGACGTGCTTGAAGATGTGCTGCACGAAGAATCCGCGAAAGCCGATTGGCGGAATCCAGAACAACTTGCGCAGGCTTCGATCGGCGTCGCGCATGTCGTCGGGCGACACACGTCGACCCTGCTCCAAAACCGCCACGCGGTAGCCCTTTTCGCTCAGACGCAAGGCCGGCACGCTGCCGCCGAAGCCGCTTCCTATGATGATGACGTCGTAGTCCATCAGTCGTCGAGAGGGTTCGCGCTCGCTTCCCATCCGAGCCCGTCAGCGCTTTCGAAGACCTTCGAGAAACAGGCTGGCGCAGTGCGTGGCGGCCTTGCGCAGGGCCGGCGGGTCCCCTTCTCCGAGCGCCCAGGTCAGCAGAATTGCGTCGATTGCGCCGAAGAGGCTGCGCGCGACCACGCGGGGGTTGAGGTCCTTCCGAAACGCGCCTTCCTCCTGCCCGTCTCGAACCACGCCCGCGATCACGTCGATGTATTGCATGAACAGGGGCGTGGCGTACTGCTTCAGCAGGCGCGACGACTGCCGAAGGTTCACGGTGACCACTTCGGCGAGGTCACGCTGCTCCTCCATCAAACCAAGTTGGAGCTCGATGATGCGCTGGATTCGATTCTCGAATGGCTCCTCCGACTCGGCGACCTCCCGAAGGATGGTCAGGAGCCGCTCGATGCCCTCCTTGAAGATCGTGATCAGGACATCGTCCTTGTTCTTGAAGTAGAGGTAGATGGTGCCGTCCGCGACACCCGCCGCCTTGGCGATTTCGCTTACCCGCGTCGCATAGAAGCCATTCTTGGCGAAGACCTTGATCGCGGCCTTGAGGATCCGGTCCCGTTTGTCCGGCGCCCTCTTGCGCTTGTTGGCTGTTGAATGAACCGCCATTCAGTTTCGGGTATCACATCCTCGGGCTCCTCGTCAAACCAGGCTAGCCAGGTGGCTCTTCGCCTCGTAGGAGCCGGGCAATGTTGTCGGCGTGCCGGAGCACGATGAGGATCCACAGCCCCACCGCAAGTTGAATCGGCCACTGCCGCCCGTCGAACGCGATCGTCAGAGCGGCAGCGAGGGTCGCAGCGGACAGGGACGCCACGCTGGCCCGCCGGCTCAGCTTCTTCACGACGACAAACGTGACCAGCGTCGCTGCGCCAATGGGGGGAAGGGCGGCAAGCAAGACGCCACCGGCCGTGGCTGCCCCTTTCCCGCCTCGAAAGCCATGCCAAAGCGGAAAGACATGCCCGAGCGCCGCAGCGATTCCGACCACGGTAATCCACGGCCACGAGAGGTCGAACGTCCAACGCGCCAAAGCGACCGGTACGAAGCCCTTTAGCATGTCGAGGAGCATGACCTTG
>JAFDFW010000646.1 GCA_019309605.1 Deltaproteobacteria bacterium
GGGTGCGGAAGAGAGGACTCGAACCTCCACGAGTGTTACCTCACTAGATCCTTAGTCTAGCGCGTCTGCCAGTTCCGCCACTTCCGCAGGAATACAGGGGCCGGAAATTAGTCGCGAAGAGCGTTCTGTCAAGTGGCGAGGCGCCCGCGCCCAGGTCCCCCCTCGTTGAAGGCGCTGGCCGCGGATCCAAGCCTCGGCGAGCCTTCCGGAGACGGCCCTCTTTCTCTAAGCCTAGTCGAAGTTCGTCGGGACCTTGCTTGCGCTGGTCACGACGATTCGCGCTGGCTCGACGAAGCGAATGATCGTCGGCAGATGGCCTCGGACGAGTTTGAGCTTGCCCTCCATCATGCCCTTGATCGGATCGAGCTTGCGTTCGATCACATCCTTCCAGTGGGCGTACGATGCGAGGATCACGAACTCGGCGTCCACCGAGTCATCGACGTCTTCGACAAACCTGGCGCCGTGGCATTCCCCTTGATGAACGTCGAGGATCATTCCGGCGTCCCCATGGATGCCGTTTGCGGGATCGGATTGCACGATCATCGCGACCGATCCGAACGTCCAAGCCTTACCCGCCTCGCGGTACGCGGCGTCGTTAGCGAGCGCGACTCCCCACGCTTCTGTCCACTCTTCGGAAGGAAATCGATGCACGGCCAACTCCCTGCCCGGGCTTGACGTCGGCGTCCTTAGCGTGGAGCAGCGGCTCGCGCAATCTCGCCATGCTACAGAGCACACTGTGTGTGCTTTCCATTCCACCCTTCTGGATCGGCATGGCTTCCGTCACGCATTTGCAACGCGCTCGGCTGGGGTGAGCGCCGCGCCGTACGACACGCTCAACCTCGGTTTTCACCTGGGTGACGACGACGATGCAGTTCGCGAAAACCGCACGCGCTTCGCCAAGAGCCTCGGGCTTGGCGGCGATCAGTTCTTCGAGCAGCGGCAAGTGCATGGAACGCAGGTGCGCGAGATCTCCGAATCCGATGTGGTTGAAACCATTGCCGACATGGAGGGCGACGCACTCATCACGCGCGCGGACGGCTGTGCCGTAGCAGCCCGGACGGCCGATTGCGTGCCCGTCTTGATTGCGCATCCATCGAGCGGCGCCGTTGGCGCCGTGCACGCTGGGTGGCGCGGCGCCGTGGCCGGTATCGTTTCGCAGGCCATTCAAGCGCTTGCCTGCGATCCGGCCGACCTCCTGGTCGCGATCGGTCCCCACATTCGCGTCGAAGCATTTGAGATCGGCGAAGAAGTCGCTCGCGAGATGGAACATGCCGCGAAGGGTCGTCCTGTTGTCCAACGCGGTGCTGCAAAGCCGCACGGGGACCTCGCCGCGCTGATTCGACTTCAACTTCGAGATGCTGGGGTACCGAGCGACGCGATCGACGATGTGGGCGGGTGCACACACAGCGATGCCGCGCACTTCTTTTCGCACCGGCGCGAGCGCGGAAAAACCGGGCGGCACCTCTCCGCCATCGTCGCGCGAGCGCCCCGCTGACGCCACCCGAGGGAGTCGACGCCCACGAGAAGAAAACTCTTGGCGAAGGGCTCTTCCGCAAGTGCGACGCGTGCGGCGACGCGGTGAAGAAGGAGGACTTCGAGCGCAACCTCGATGTGTGTCCCGCCTGCGGTTTTCACTTCCATTTGGCGGCGGAGCAGTGGATCGACCTTCTTGCCGACGAAGGCAGCTGGATTGCACGCGACACGGAGTTGAGCGCCGGGGATCCGCTCCAGTTCGTCGATTCGAAGGCTTACCCTGACCGCGTTGTGGCCGCCCGCGAATCGACTGGCGTGAACGATGCCATTCTTGCGGGCACGGCGCGCATTGACGGCCGCGCCGTGCAGCTTGGGGTGTTCGTCTTTCGCTTTATGGGCGGCTCGATGGGCTCGGTTGTAGGTGAAGTCATCACGCGGATGATGGAGCGAGGTGCCGAGCACAAGCAGCCGGTCGTGCTGTTGTCCTGCTCGGGCGGTGCCCGGATGCAAGAAGGTTCGCTCTCGCTGATGCAGATGGCCAAGACGGTTGCCGCGCGAGGCAAGCTTCGCGCGGCAGGCGCGCCGTTCATCAGCGTGTTGCTCCACCCGACGACCGGTGGGGTGGCGGCGAGCTTTGCGCTCCAGGGCGACGTCAACATCGCGGAGCCCGGTGCACTAATTGGCTTTGCGGGGCCGCGCGTCATCGAGGACACGATTCGCCAGAAGCTCCCTGCTGGTTTTCAGCGCGCCGAGTTCCTTCTCGAGCACGGCATGATCGACATGATCTCCCCCCGTCAAGACATGCGAGCCAACGTCGCTCGCCTGATCGAGTATCTGTCAGGGTGACACGCTACCCCGAAGCGCTTCGCTGGCTCTACGGGTTGGAGTCGCGCGGCATCAAGCTCGGGCTCGATCGCATTGCTGAGGCGGCCGAAATTCGCGGCCATCCGGAACGCGCATCGCGCTACGTTCACGTCGCGGGGACGAACGGGAAGGGCAGCGTTGCGGCGATGGTCGAGTCTGTCCTGAGGGCGGCAGGCTACCGGACCGGGCAGTTCGCCTCCCCGCACTTGCAGCGATACGTCGAGCGTGTGCGCATCGATGGGCGCCCGATTTCGGAGCGCGAAGCAGCAAATCGCATCGAGGAGCTGCGCGCTGACACACGTTTACCACCGCTCTCGTTCTTCGAGTACACGACGCTGCTCGCGTTCGAAGCGTTTCGGGACGCGTGCTGCGACATCGTCGTCCTCGAAGTAGGGCTCGGGGGCCGGCTCGATTCGACCAACATCGTCACGCCGGAGGCGTCGGTGATCACGAACATCAGCCTCGAACACCAACGCATTCTCGGCGACACACTCGCCAAGATCGCGCGCGAGAAAGCCGGTGTGCTCAAGCCCGGTGTGCCGTGCATCGTGGGCGCCCGGGGAACGAGCGTGAGGCGCGCGATCAGCGCGCGTGCAAGCGCCGTTCACGCTCCGCTTCGTAGGATCGATCACGACTTCGAGAGCGAGTGGCACGACCGTTCTCTCTCGGTCCGCGTGGGCGACCGGCAATGGACAGGCCTTCGCCTGGGGCTCCGCGGAGATTATCAAGGTGACAACGCGGCCTGCGCGCTTGCGACCTTGGTCGAGCTCGGCGAATGCGGCTTCGATGTGTCCAATGAGCACATCCGCACGGGCCTCAAACGCGCGAAGTGGCCCGGCCGGCTCGAGTGGCACAGCGGGCACCCCGCGTTTCTATTCGACGCCGCGCACAACGCCACAGGTTGTGAAACGCTCGCCCGCTATCTCGACGAGCGCGAGTTTCCCGGCCGAGTCGTGCTCTTGTTCGGCGCGATGCGAGACAAAGACCACCGCCGCATGCTCGCCGCCTTCGACGGCCGAGTGGATCGTCGCATCTACACCGCTCCCGAGATCGACCGATCAGAGCCTCCTGCGCGCCTTGCCAAGCTTCGAGACGGAACCGTCGCCCGCAGCGTCCGTGACGCCGTCGCCCGCGCCAAGCGAGCCGCCGGCCCAAACGGCCTAGTAGTCACAGCCGGCTCCATCTTCCTCGTCTCTGAAGTACGCGCCCTAGTGAAAAACGTTCGCTCCGATCCACCCATCGCGCTGTAGGAACGGATAAGCATGCTACACCCCACCGGATGAGTGTGTTCTTGCAGGCTTGTCGGCGGGAGCCGACTTCTTACACGCCGATTTGGATCATGCGGCAGGCGGGGCGGTACCAGCCTGAGTATCGGGCGTTGCGGGAGCGGGTG
>JAFDFW010000647.1 GCA_019309605.1 Deltaproteobacteria bacterium
TTCGCCAAGTTAATCGCCAAGCCGCCGCACGCGACCGCGAGCATCAACGCACCTCGTACCTCGGGCGGTTCGGAGAGACGCTCCCAGGCCTCGCGTGCGATCAAGACGGAGAGGACGAGAAGCGCGGCGCCATTGGCGAGCGCCGCCAGGATCTCGGCCCGGTGAAATCCATAGGTGCGGTGCGCGGTCGCCGGGCGCTGAGCGAGTATCACCGCAACTAGGGAAAGCCCTAGCGCGGCGGCGTCTGAGAACATGTGGCCTGCGTCGGCGAGCAGGGCCAACGAATTGGAGGCGAGACCGCCGACCACTTCGGCAACCATGTACGTGGCGGTCAGGACGAGCGCCATCGCGAGCCGTCGGCGGTTCCCGGCCACCTCGGCGGAAGTCGAGTCATGGTTGTGATGCTGATGCTGATGCCCCATCTGGATAGCCTGCTTACCACGCCGTCGAGTGTCGAGCGATTCCACGCTAGTTCGCTGTAGTGGTTTGTCGGCCGCTGTAGTAGAGAATCGGATTCGGAGTGGTGCCCATCGACGTCGCAACGCTAGGAGGAGCCCATGAGCGAGAAGAAGGTTTTCAACTATGATGGCGCTCAGGCAGACGTCCATTGGGACGAGCGCCTCTGCATTCACATCGGGGAGTGCGGACGCGCTCCCAACGACCTCTTCGTCGGTGGTCGGCAGCCGTGGTGTCAGCCCGACCAGGCGAGCCCGGATGAAGTCGCCGAGGTGGTCAACCGGTGTCCCACCGGCGCGCTGACCTATCTCCGCAAGGATGGCGGCGAGGTTGAGGCCGCGGATGCCGAGAACGTGGTTTCGGTCATGTACAACGGCCCCCTGTACGTGCGGGGCGACCTCGAGGTGGAGGGCGCTTCCGCGGACATGTCCGGTGTACGCTTCCGAGCCGCGCTTTGTCGCTGCGGGCAATCGAAGAACAAACCGTTCTGCGACAACAGCCACGAGGATGCCGGCTTCAAAGACTACGGGGCCGTCGGAGACGGCGGCGAAGGGTTCGACGCCCCCGGCGGAACACTCAAGGTGGGCCGAGCCCCGAACGGCCCACTCCTGCTCAGCGGCAACTTCAGCATCGTCGCAGCAAGCGGCCGAAAAGCCTGGAAGGGCACAAAGGCCGCCTTATGCCGATGCGGCCACTCCCAAAACAAACCCTTCTGCGACGGCGCCCACAAAAAGGCCGGCTTCGAAGCCGACTAAGCGACGGAGCGGGAGCCTGTCCCCTCAACAGCAGTCTAGGTGGGTCCGGGTTTGTTCGGCTGCTGTGCGGAGGAGGTTTAGGCTTTTGATGACCTGGGGGCGTTCGGATTTTGGGATGCGGTTTAGGATCGTGGCGATGCTTTTTTCGGTAAGGCGGTGAAGGCGGGCGGCTTCCTTCTTTCCGGCAGGGGTGAGGGAGACCAGGACTCGGCGGGCGTCGTCTTCGCCTTTGTCGCGGGTGACCCAGCTGCGTCTTTCCAGGCCGTCGATCAGGCGTGTCATTGCGCCCTTGGTGACCCTCGCCTGAGAGGCGAGGGAGCTCACGTCCCACTCTCCCTCTGTTAGCGTTTGCAACAGGACGCACTGCGCCGGGCTCACCGTTCCGCAGCAGATCTCCTCGCGCTCGAACGAGGAGAACATGCGGCAGAACGCGATGACGTCTTCGACGATCGAGCTCATCGCCTCTCGGCCGTGATGGAGTAGCTGAACACGGTGTTGGAGAGCTCAGTGATTCGCCCTTCGCCTACGAGCTCGCGCGCGGCCTTCCACATCGGGTCCTGCAAACTCGACGTCAGCATCGGACCCGCTGATTTGCGAGTGTGCTCGATGTTCTCGAAGCCAGCAGCACGCATGTGGCCGAAGTATTCATCTTCGGTCAGTGCACCGCCAAGGCAGGCGATCCAGCTTGCCGCCACTTCGGCGATGTCAGGTGGCAAGGGCTGAGTCAGCACGATGTCGCTCACTGCGAGGCGCCCGCCGGGCTTGAGTACCCTATATGCTTCGCGAAACACCTGCCCTTTGTCCGGACTCAAGTTGATGACGCAGTTGGAGATCACCACGTCGACGCTCTGCGATGCGACAGGCAGGTTTTCGATCAGTCCCTCTCGGAACTCGACGGTCCGAGCATGACCGGCGTTCACTGCATTGGTGCGCGCTCTCTCCAGCATCTCCGGGGTCATGTCCACCCCGATGAACCGGCCTTCGGGGCCGAGCTTCTCTGCGGACAGCAAGGCATCGAACCCGGCGCCGGAGCCCAGGTCCACCACAGTCTCCCCTCGTTTCAGGCTGGCTAACGCCGTCGGGTTGCCGCAACCAAGCCCGAGATTCGCTTCCGCAGCCGCGCCGGTGATGTCTTCCTCGGCATAGCCGATGAGAGCCGCCGTCTCGGCGTGAGTGCTCGAGGATGCGCCCCCGCAACAGCT
>JAFDFW010000648.1 GCA_019309605.1 Deltaproteobacteria bacterium
CGCGAGCACTCCGATTGCGGTTCGGCCCAGGCGGGTGGCGACCTGGGTGGATTCGGCCGAGGTCAAATGGTCAAGGGATTCGAGGATGCTGCCTTCGCGCTCAACGTGGGCGACCGCAGCGGAGTCGTCGAGACACCCTTCGGCTTTCACATCATTACGCGGACCGGCTGAGAAGTTCCCGCACGATGGGCCGATAGCCTTCGCGGAAGCTCGGGTACTCGAATTGGTATCCGGCTTCTCGGAGCCGGGCGTTTCGGCAACGCTTGTTGAGCCGCTCGGGTTGGTTCTCGGTTGGGGCCGGAGCAGGCGCGGGCACGCCGAGCTCGGTGCTCAGCCAGGCGACGACGTCTGCTGTCGTGACGGGTTCGTCGTCGGAGCCCAAATAGAGGTCTTCCGGATTTCCGAGGCGCATCAGATGGTGCAACGCTCCGGCGCAATCGTCGACATGGATGCGATTGGTCCAGCTGGCGGTCGCCGTGGCTTCCGCGTCTCGAACCTTTCGCGCGAGCCGCGTTCTTCCCGGTCCGTAGATCCCCGACAGTCGCACGTTGATCCCTGTCTCGGGCGCCTCACGAACAATAGCGGATGGCTCGGTGGCCGAGCTCTCGTCCACCCATTCGCCCTTGCTTTGCCCATAGACTGCGGTGCTCGACGTAAAGAAGACCCGCCGCAGTGGGCAGTCTGCGTCTCGTAGTGCGCTCAACAGATCACGCAGTCCGTCGACATAGACCGACCGGTAGTGGTCTTCGTCCCGCCGGTCGGCGCTGGCGGTGTAGAACAGATAGTCGAATGCGGCAGGCGGCGCGCTGAAGCTTTCCCGGTCAGTCAAGTCGATGCGCCACGGCTGGACGCCTCTCGCGAGGGCTTCGACCCGGCGGCGCACCCCCCAGACCTTGCAACCATCTGCGAGCAGCCGAGTCGCAAGGGCGTTTCCCACGTCGCCGCAACCGGCGATTAAGATTTTGTCAGGCATACCTCAGCCGCAAAGGCGGTTGCCGCCCTTGTCCTTAGCTGAATATGCGAAATCGTCGGCGCGTTTCAAGACGACCTCGACCGTGTCGCCCGGGCGAGCGATGCTCAGCCCCGCGCTCGCCGTTACCGCGTTCACGGGGTCGAATTTCATGCCCACCTCACGGATTGCCGTGACGAAACGGTTTCCTGCGACGCGTCCCTCTTCTTGATTGGTATCCGGGAGCACGATCACAAACTCATCGCCGCCATAGCGCCCTGCGACATCGACTTCGCGAGTCGATCTTCGGAGTGCATCTGCCACGCTTTGAAGCATCTGGTCGCCTTCGAGGTGACCGTGCTTGTCGTTAATTCGCTTGAACTGGTCCAGGTCGATCATGACGATGGCCATGGGCCGTCCACGATTCAACCAGGCCAGGCCCTGCTCAATGTGGCTCAAGATGTGTCGACGGTTCCATAGTTTGGTCAGCGGGTCCTGTCGCGAGAGCTCGGCGAGGCGTTCGTTGGCGACGACGAGTTGGTTCTCGCGCTGATTGATTTTCTGGATCAGCGTGGCGACTATCGCGGTGCAGAACATCAGTAGCACCGTGACCATGAAGGCTTGCAAGAAGCCTTCGAGCGCGTCCGGACGCTGTGCCTGCATCCACTCTGGCCCGTCCGGCGCGAAGGGCAGCTCTCCACGGACCTCCATGATGACCACGGACGAGTACATCGCTGCGCCAATGCTCGAGAGCAGCATGCCCATCCTCGGCGTGACCACGAGGGAGTTGACGATGGCGGCGACGAAGTAAAGCGCGACGATCACGGTGCGAGATGAGCCGATCCGCTGGACGATGAACGTGAGCAGCGCCATATCGAGGACACCGCCCAAGAAGGGACGCCAGGGAGCAGCGATATCGCGCCAGATCAGAAACTGTTCCACTATCGCAACGCCGGCATAGGCGATGAAGACCCAACGATGTGCGGTCATCGGCGGATACAGGAGCGGTACGAGCCAAATCCCGCAGGCCGCCAACAAGAAGCGAATCCATGCCGTACCAAAAGCCAATCTGTCGGAGTTCATCGCCAGCGCACCAGTCTAAGCATCTTACCTTAACCCATCAGGATTATGTCACGCTGAATGGGCCTTTTCGCTGCTCTATGGGGCGGTTTAACCCGTGTTCTACGGGCGCCGGGCCCTATTTAGAGTCAATACGGCAGTTCTTCTGAGCGAGATTTGAACGCAATGAGCGACGACGCAACCACACAACGGCTAAAGCAACTGATCGAGGAACGTATCGTCTTCTTCGACGGCGCCATGGGCACGATGATCCAGCGTGCTGGCCTCGAAGAAGCGGACTTCAGGGGCGACCGGTTCCTCGATCATCCGGGGAGTCTACAGGGCAACAACGACCTGCTCGTTCTCACGCGGCCGGACGTGATCCGCGGGATTCACCAGGAGTACCTCGACGCCGGCGCCGACATCATCGAAACCAACACGTTCAACGCGAATTCGTTCTCGCAGGCGGACTACGACCTGCAGCACGTGGTCTACGACCTCAACGTCGCCGCTGCCCGTCTGGCCAAAGAGGCCACGGCAAGCCGTGCGGATAAGCCGTGTTTCGTTGCGGGCGCAATCGGCCCGCTCAACAAAACCCTGAGCCTCAGCCCGGATGTCGACGACCCAGGCTTCCGAGCGCTCACCTTCGACGCAGCGCGCGAGGCGTATGCAGAGCAAGTGCGCGGATTGATCGATGGCGGTGTTGACCTCCTGCTAGTCGAAACGATTTTCGATACACTCAACGCGAAGGCCGCGCTTTGCGCGATCGACGACGTGTTTTCCGAAAAGGACGTCCGTCTTCCGATCGTGATCTCGGTCACCATCGTCGACAGAAGCGG
>JAFDFW010000093.1 GCA_019309605.1 Deltaproteobacteria bacterium
AGAGCGCGTCATCGAGGACCATCGATGACTGGGTCGTTTGTAAGCGGCCGAGCGCCCGCAAGATCCTCAACCGTACTCCGTCCTCGCGCTCCCGCTCCAGGTGCTGAAGCAGAATGTCTGCAGCTTCCTGCGACTCGAACAAGACGATCGTGTGAGGAATGCGCCGACGCACCTTCCGAGGCGTGGACGGATTGGCAAGGGCCTCGTCGAGTGCGACCAGAGCCTCCGGCCCAATGGCCACAACCGCCCTACGGGCCGCAGCACGCAGGTCCGAGCTTCCCAAGAGCGGCAGCACGTGCGGCAAGTAGCGCGCGTCCGGGCTCCCCTCCATCGCCCGCAGTGTCTCGAGCCGGACCGAGTCGTCATCGCTTGCAATGAGCTTGATCAACGATTCGTGAAAGACGGGCCCACCCTCATGCCGAATCGCACGCGCCAGGGACGATTGAGTCTGTGGGTTATCGGACCCAGTCCATTCGTCCAGCTTTGAAGCCGACACACCGCCGTGGTTTCCGGTTTCGTGATTCAACGACAGCAGACCCACCAGCGCCGTGGCTCGAACGATCGAGGCCTCGAGGTCGAGCTTCTCCTCGAGGAGTTCCCGGCTCGGGACGACTGCCGTCAGTGCCCTGAGCGCGGCCGCCCGTACGTCGGCATCTTCATCCGAGAGCATGCGGCGCGCCACAGGAATGAAGCGCCGATCGGTTGCCTCTGCGAAGGCCTCTAGCGCGCGGCTGCGGACCTCGGTCGACGGATGATAGAGGACTAGTACTGGGATGAGGTCAGCTTTCCCGTGCCGATCGAAGATATCGATTGCCGCAAGCACTTCCGCATCTTGGTCGCTGTTCAATGCATTGAGTAGGGCGTCGAGCGAGTGGCGATCCAGCTCCTCGAGTTCGAGTTGGGTGTCGATCACGCCCTGGCGGAGTCGCGCGCGAAACTCGTCCACGTACTGTCGCTGCGTCGACATGATCGCCACGACCCAGGCGATGACCAGGAACAGCAACACCACACCAAGCTGCTGTGTGGTCAGCCCGACGCCAAGTGCCGCGATGATCAACAACGACGCGACCGCCTGCCCGACGCGGTGCCCAAATACCTCGATGAGGCCCTTGGCCCGTTCGCGCCGCCTACTGTCGAGCGGCAGGTACAGCACCTCGACTGCGCTACGGTAAAGCGTGTGCCGGAGGCTCCCGTCGACCGCTTTGAGCGCCACGGCAAACGGCAGGACCGGCCCCAGCGCGAGGCCCACGGCACCGCCGAAGATTAAGACCGGCAGCAGTGCGGAGGTCCGGTGCGCGCCAAATGCGCGCAGGAGCCAGCCCGCCCCCACCACTTGAACTAGCAAGGCCACGGTGTTCAGACCGAGGTAAAAGCGCGCGAAGAATGGACCCAGACTCTCCGGTGGGATGTGGTCCGCAACGGTGCTCTTGAAGACGAAGTCCACGACCGTGAGTGCGATCGTTCCCATCAGCACGAGAGTCAGAACGCGCGACAGATAGCTATCTCGAAGAAGCCAGCCGAGCGACCGTTCCGGTTCGAACAACGGCTGATCTGTTGCCGCGGCGCTCGAGATCTTCCAGAGAAACGGCGTCGTCGAAGCGAGCGCCAAGATCACCGTCGCCGCCAGAACGAGCTCGATGGGGGAAGCCACTCGCAGCAAACCTTCGGCGAGCAACGAACCCAACGTGGCGCCCGACACGCCGCCCGCTGCGATGACGGGAAAGATGCGTTTGGCTTGGGTCACAGTCACAGCGTCGTCCAGCAATAGCCAGAACTCGATCAGTACGACGGTGATCAGGAGACCCGTCCATACATAGAAACCGAACGGCGCCCAGGCGCCCATCTCATCGAGCAGCGCCCAGAAGCCGAGTGTCACCAGCGAGCCAAACACGAGCGAAGCCGCCAACAGCGTCCTGCGGTCACGCACGTGGCGGAGCACCCGCCCGTGGACCTTGAGCTCGAGAATCGCGAGCAGAGCGATCGCCAAATAGGCGCGTGGCAGATGCGTCGCTGGCAGGCTCGTCAGGAAGAGCGTGTCCCGCGCCGTCTCCATGACCGAATGGGCCATCGTGATCGCCAGCAAGCCGACGAAACCCACGGCGAGGTTCCTGCGATCCTCTCGGCGAATGGAAAAACGCATGTGTCAGACGCAACGTACCGTCAAAACCGGTCCACGCACATTTCTAGTGCGCTAGGCGCCCTCTACAAGCCCGCTAGCCGCGACGCAGGGATTCGAGTTCCTCGAGCGAGCGCGGCCAGTCCCCCTTGAGGAGTCTCGAAAGGGCGCGATCTGCCAGGAGCTTTCCGCCGGTTTGGCACGTCGCGCAGTAGTTTGTCTCGCGAGCAGTGAAGACGATTCGTTGGATTGGATCGCCACAGACCGGGCAGGGTTCGCCGTATTTCCCGTGTGCCGCCATCTCGGGACGAAACGCCGTGACCTTCTCGGGAAAATCATCGCCGTGTTGTGCGAGCAATCGAGCCACCCATTCCGACAGCACCTCTTGGGTCGCGCCGTGCAGGCGCCGAGCCTGCTCCTCCGTCAGGCGCTTCGTCCAAGTCAGAGGGGACAGCTTTGCGCGGTGGAGGATTTCGTCGGAGTACGCGTTACCGATGCCGCTGAAGATCCGTGGATCGGTCAGCGCACGCTTCACCGTGTGGTTTCGTTCGACGAGCGCGTCTCGAAAACGGGTGTCGTCGATCTCCAGCGGTTCGATTCCACCGGGATCGTGTTCAAGTAGGGCATCTTCGCCTCGGCACACGTGGAGGGCCGCGCGTTTCTTCTTGCTCGCCTCGGTCAGCAACAGCGTCCCGCTCTCAAAATCGAACGCACCCAGGCCTACGCGCCCTGGAATTTCGTGTCCCGGCGCCTTCCAGCGAAGCCGGCCGGCGATCATCAGATGCAGCACGATGTACAGCTCGTCTTCGAGAACGAACACGAGGCGCTTGCCGAGTCGGCGCACGTTGAGCACTCGTTTTCCCGCCACCGCATCGATCGACGGGTCGACGCTCCTCAGGACGAATGGCGACGCCAACCGTACGCCCTCGAGCACGTTCCCAACGACGCGCGAACGGAGCGCGTGGCGGTAAAGCTCGACGTCGGGGAGTTCGGGCATGGCTATCGGAGGCGGGGGTCGAGCCGGTCTCGCAACCAGTCGCCCGTGAGATTGAAGCCCAATACGGTCACCGCGATCGCGCCGCCCGAAAACAGCGCCACGTGTGGGAATCGCAGCAGTACGCTCGTGCCCTGATCGAGGAGTGCGCCCCAGGATACAGCCTTGCCCGGCCCGAGGCCGAGGAATGAAAGCGTTGCTTCCGCCAGAATCACGACCCCCAATCCGGTGGTCGCCTGAATGACAAGGGGACCGAGTAGGTTGGGAATCACGTGGCGGCGTAGGACCTGGTGTGTCGGTACGCCGAGCGCGCGCGCAGCCTCGACGAACTCACGCTCTCTCAAGGACAGCGTCTCGGCGCGTGCCAGTCTCGCGTACAGCACCCATCCGTTGATGGCGAGCGCGACGATCAAGTGCATGAGGCCCGGCCGAGCGACCAGTGCGAGGATCGCGATGTTCAACACGATCGCCGGGAAGGCCTGCACCAAGTCGGCGACCCCTGTGATGATGTGGTCGGAGAACCCCCCAGCGTAACCCGCCCAGGTCCCGACAAGGGTGCCCAATACGACGGAGACCCCAACGACGACGATTCCGACAATCGCCGCGAGTCGTGCGCCGTGAAGCAATGCGCTCAGGATGTCGATCCCATTGTCGCCTGTGCCCAGGAGATGCGCCCACGATGGGGGCTCGTACTCGTGCAGGAGGTCAATCGCGAGCGGGTCGTACGGCGCGATCCATGGACCGATGAGCCCCATCACGAAAAAGCTAACCACGATCGTCACGCCGATCGGGGTATTCCGAAGCCGATCGCGGAGCTTCTTCATGACAGCCTAACCCGTGGATCCACGACCCCGTACGCCAGGTCCACGGCGAGGTTTACGAGGACGTAGATCACTGCGATGACGAGCACGCAGCCCTGAACCACGGGGATATCGCGGGCGAAGAACGCATCGAGGAAGAGCGTCCCGAGCCCCTGCCGCTCAAAGATTTTCTCCGTGACCACCGTGCCGGAGAGCAGCGCCCCGAGCTGAGCGGCGCCGATCGTCATGACCGGCAGCATGGCGTTTCGAAGCGCGTGGCGGAGCAGTAGCGGGACGTTGGGAACGCCGCGGGCGCGCGCGGCGATGATGTATTGCTGGGCGAGCACCTCGATCATTGCCGCGCGAGTCTGCCGGGTCAGCACGGCCGCGAGTGCAGTTCCAATCGTGATAGCCGGGAGGATCAACGCCTCCGGTCCGGCCAGGTCGTCGCCCGGCAAGGGAAGCCAACCAAGCTTCACGCCAAACGCGAGGATGAGTAGGGGGCCGAGCCAGATGTTGGGGATCGCCAAGCCTGCGACAGCCACTGTCGACGCGACCTTGTCCCATCCCCTCCCCGCATTGGCCGCCGCGATAGCGCCGAGCGGAATCGCCACCGCCCACGCCACGAGCAAAGCCGCCAGAGCGAGCACAAGGGTGTATGGCAACACGTCGCGCATCATCGACCACACCGATCGATCGGGCCGCCGGAACGATGTTCCCATGCTGCCGTCGGCCATGTCGCCGAGGAACGACAGGTACTGCTCTCCCACGGGTCGGTCGAGGTTGAGCGCACGACGAAGCTCCGCCTTCTCTTCAGGGCCCGCCTGGTCGCCGAGGATTGCCTCGACCGGGTCGCCCGGGATTAGGCGCACCAGCAAGAACACGATCGTCACCAGACCGACGACGGTCAGCAGTGCCCGCAGGAGGCGGCCCGCCAGATACCGCAAGAGGCCCGGAGACATCATCCGGAGCATTCTACGCTCGATTCGTCCCGGCGTCGGTTTCCCGGCCGGATCGAGCTACAGACCCGCGTCGAACTCCGTCTGTATCAGCGCGTCCGGCTGAGGGCTCCCCGGAGTCAGGGCCACGCAGATTTTGGCCTCGGCTTTGTAGGCATCGAGGTCGATGATGCGCGCTACCCGTTCGTCCGCGGGTAGATTCGGGTCGAAGTCCCCGTTCGTCGTGATTTGGGCAGGCAAGACACAGGCGTACTCGAAACGGCAGGAGCCGGTGTTGTCGCAGGTCTTCATGCACCAGGTTTCCGCCGTGCGGCTGGGGATGAAGCGCCACTCGACGCACGCGCCTTCGGGGCAGGTGTCCGGGTCGCACGAGAACACCGTGCAATACCCCCCCGGCTGAGCGAGATCGCACTGGCGCTCTCCGGTGACCGAGCAGTCGGTGGAGCTGCCGCAGCTGTCTCCGATGTGCTCCTTGCACCCAGACCCAACAAGACTAGCAAGACCAACAAGCAATAAGATAATCGCGCGTCCCATCGTCAGCGGCGGAGCATACGGGACGCGCTGGTCGATCGCCAATCGCTCCGCACTATCGCGAATGAGTGTTAGATTCCCTCCGTATTGCGATGTTTTTGGATTGGGGCGGGGTTCGTATTACTCGTCGGCGCCGGGGCGCTGGCCGAGGACGGGCTCGATCGTGTCGCGTCCCTGGTCCGGATGGGAGACGAGCGCAGTGCGCTGAGCGAGATAGAGCTCCTCTCAGAGGATGCTCGCGACTCGGATGCACTCCGCTACCTCGAGGGCCGACTGCTTCTGGATGTGGGTCGCTCCTGCGACGCGATGGAGAAGCTAGCGCGCACTCCGGCGACGCTTCCGGAGCCGATGCGCCAAGACTCGATGCGCCGATGGGCCACTGCCGCCGCCCAATGCGGGCACTGCGCTGACGCGCGACCGGTGTTACTCGGCATTGCGTCGAGTGACATTGCGGTGACGCGACACGATCGTGCGATCGCTGCCGATTGCGCGGTCCAGCTCGGCGATTTGGAGACCGCTGCAGAGGAGCTCTCGAGCCTTACGCGCCGAAAACGCGGTGTTGGCAATCGAGTCGCACTGCTCGCCATCTTGTCCGACGTCTATGTCGACCTCGATCGTCCGGACGATGCCAGGGAAGCAGCACTCGAAGCGTGGAGGTCCGCGGTTCAACCCGGGCAACAAGGCGCTGCTCGCAAATTGCTAGACCGCGCATCGCCGAGCCCAACGGATCGGGTCTCGCGCGCGGAGGAGCTGATCAGCGCGCGCCGATTCGCCAAAGCCGTAGAGGAGCTCGAGGCGGTCGATGTGGGAGACGACGCCGCGCTCGACGCCCGCTGGCGCCACGTGTACGGCATGGCCCTTTTTCGAATGCGCACCCGGTACCTCGACGCGGCACGCACTCTTCACCAGTCAGCCCTGCGGGGCGGCGAGCACGAAGCTGAAGACGCGTTTCACTCGGCCCGCGCTCTGGCACGCGCTGATCAAGACGCACGAGCGATTCGAGCGTACCGACGGTTTGCCCAACGCTACCCCCGCAATCAGCGAGCGCCCGAAGCCCGGTTCCTCGCTGCATGGCTGGAGATCCGGCTCGGTCGCGCCAACGGCGAGAAGCAGATGGAGCGGCTTCTCCGAGGGAAATCCCAGGTGCGAGGGCAATGGCGCCGTTCGGCCGTTTGGGAGCTCGGCTTTCGCGCCTTCGAGACGCGCCGCTACGGCCGGGCGGCTCACTACCTCTCCCAGTACACCACCTTGGTCACCACCTCGATGGACGCAGCACGCGGCTTCTATTGGCTGGGGCGCGCCTACCGGCGAGGACCGAAAGCGCTCGACGCTTATCGCAAGGCCATCGGGGTCGAGCCCCTGCATTGGTACGCCGTCTTAGCGGCTGGCCGGTTGAAGCGGCTCAAAGTGGCACCGCCATTCCCGTTCGCGAACGCGAGCTCGCCAAGCTCGGCCGAGGTCCCGGAAAGCTATGCGCCCGTTCCAGAACCCTTCGCGGTGTATCGTAGCCTGGGCCTCGACCTCGACGGCATCGCCTGGCTCAACGCGAACGAGAACGCGATCGCAGCGGACTATCCCAAAGCGCAACGCATCCCCGTTCTCACTCGGCTCTATCGCGATGCAGGCGCCTATCGCGATGCGCTCCTCGTCGCGCGGCGGCGCATGGCTTATCTCCATAGTGACCCGGCCCGGCACC
>JAFDFW010000649.1 GCA_019309605.1 Deltaproteobacteria bacterium
CGTTGACGTTTCCACGACCGGGGTCAACCTAGCCGTGAAGGCGGATCACCATACCGACGAAATCCTGCCAGCTAGCGACGAGAGTTAGTGCATCTTCTCAGAAGCGAGCGTAGTACTCGTCGACCTTCGGGTGGCCGAGGACGCGGTCTAGGTGTTCGACGAGCTTGGGCGCGAGCTTGTCGGGGAGGTCGGTCGGGACGTAGTCGAGAATGCCGGAGCGAAGGCCCCGTACCCAGACCATCACCTTGAGATCGGCGACGGTGAGCCGGCCGTCGGCGAAGTATTCGCCGCCGCGCGCGTCGAGCATCTTCTGGAGGTGCTCGAGGTAGATCGCGATGGGCCCGTCTGCGAGCGCCTCGCGCGCAGCTTTCTTTTGGGCTTCGTCCTTCATGAACATCGTCACGCCCTGTTGGGAGATGATGTCTTCGACGGCGTCCATCACTTCGTCGCAGTAGGCGGCCTGGAGCGCATCGGTCGGATAGAGGCCTGCGAGCTTGCCGACATACCGGTTGATGGTGTTGCCCTGGCTGAGCTCGACGTCGTCGATGACGAAGAGCGGCACTCGCTTGAACGGATACCCCGAACGTTTCGCGCCGAAGTCCTGGAAGCTGATGCGGTCGTCTTCGAAGGCGACGCCCCCGATGTACATCGCTAGCCGCGCAGGCTCCGCGCGACCGCCGTGAATGTCGAAATAGGTGAGCTTGAGCTTGGGCATGCCGGATACTCTAGGGCGAAACCGGCCGCCGTCCCGTGAACCGAAGCCGAAAACGCTTGATGGCCTCGGAGGACATGGACGGACAGGAAAGACAAAGGCCCTGTCTGCGCAGTGGCAAGCGCCGTTCCCGGAGGCTGTGATGCGGACGGTGGCGTGCATGGTGACGGCGTCTTTTCGGGGTTTGCTCTTGGGGTCGAGGTCTTCACGTGCGCGTTTCGCGCGCCTCCAAGAACGCCCGCCAAGGGTCCCAATAATACTTCCGCCACCCTTCGGTCACGCCCTCGTAGTCACTATCCGCAACGCCGGTATGCACCAGGTCGATGCGCCCACCTGACGGTGCCTCCGAAAACGCGAGCACGAGGATCGAATCGGGGTCGTCCGCGGCAAAATTCGTCGAGCGCCAGGTCTGCACCACGAGGCGCCCCGGCACGGTCGCGACCATCCGTCCGCTCAGCGCCCCCCCAAATGCAGAAAACGCGGACCCCCCCGTGTTCCAACCCTCACTTCTTCAACTGGTGGTAAAACTTGTAACTCCCATAACAATCGTCCCCCTCCATGGTCCCCTTGAGCCACTTCTTGAGCTGCTTGGTTCGCGCCGCGGTGAGCTCGGCATTCTCCAAACACCAGCAATTGACCGAGGCCGTCCCATAGGCCTGGGGGTCAAGCGGGTATCGCGAGTCCAAGTGCCCGTCGCGGAACTTGATCCACGCGCGCTGCGCGACCTTGAGCTTCGCGAGGAACAGCGGTTCGTCTTTGTACGTGGCGCGGACCTTCTTGTAGACGCGGTTGAGCTCCTTATCGGTTGTCACGCAAACCGGCTCCTCCTCGTCCTGTGCAATCCCGGCGGCCGGAACCGACAACAAGGCCAATAGAGTCCCAGCGAGTATCCAATGCTTCCCCATCATGCTTCCTTTCGTATCGCGACCACGTAACGCAGTCCTAGTTCTCGAGCGGCGTCTTCACGAGCACGCAACCCATCGATGCCCAAGCGAGCACGCTCATCATCTTCATGAAACCACCTCCATCGGTTGATACCGACGCCCCGCGAGAGTCGTTATTCACGAGCCGATGGTCAAGCGAGAACTGCCATCACCGCCCGAGCACCACATCAACGCTCGACCACCTAGCAACCGACCTCTCCGAAACCACCGAACACGTCCCGATGCGCTTCGAGTGCGCGAACGACGCATGGCAGCTGGTCGCCTAGTCGCCATAGACGCCCCTACCGCGTCCCCCGCGCAATCTGACTCACCCGCTGCTGCGACAGCTCCAACAGCTCCGCGATGTCCCTGGTCCCCATGCCGCTCTTCTGAAATGCCCGAACCGCCCGCCGCCGTTTAGCCGCCAGTTCCCGCGACACCTCGGAATGAAGCCGCGCGAGCTCCTCAGTCGTCGCAAGCTCCTCCTTGAGCGCCGGCGCAAGCTCAATGCGGTCGACAATCGTTGCCGTATCGGCATCGTCGTACCAAAGCGAAAGGGCGTCCCGGATGCTCTCACGCGCACGCCGCAGCGACCGCGCAAACGTATGAATCTCGTGCCGATGCCCACGGACGTACACAATCCAAGCGCCGTCCGGTTCGCGCGAGTAAACCGCCGTGTAGCTCCCCTTGCCGGGCAGCAGGCCGTCATCGTCCATCACCGGCCCCCCTTCAGCCAGCCGTCACCAAAGCAGGGCGCCAGCGCAATCT
>JAFDFW010000650.1 GCA_019309605.1 Deltaproteobacteria bacterium
TTCAGGACGCCGACATCGTCATCGAGGCAGTGTTCGAGGACCTCGCGCTCAAGGGCCAAATGCTCCGCGACGTGGAGGAAGCGGGCCGAAACGACGTGATTTTTGCGTCGAATACATCCTCGCTGCCGATCACCCAGATCGCCGCGGCCAGCAAGCACCCCGAAACCGTGATCGGCATGCACTACTTCTCTCCGGTCCACAAAATGCCGCTGCTCGAGATCATCGTCACCGATCAGACGGCCGACTGGGTCACGGCAACCTGTGCCGACCTCGGCAAACGTCAGGGCAAACACGTCATCGTCGTCCGGGACGGCGTCGGCTTCTACACCAGCCGCGTTCTCGTGCCGATGATGAACGAAGCCGCACAGCTCGTCGCCGAAGGTGTGCCCATCGAGAACATCGACACGGCCATGCTCAACTGGGGCTTCCCGGTCGGGCCGATCAAACTGACCGATGAGGTCGGCATCGACGTCGGCGCCAAGGTCGGCAAGATCATGCTCGATGCCTTTGGCGAGCGCATGAGCCCGCCCGAGGGCACGCAGAAGCTCATCGGCGACGAGCGCTACGGGCGAAAGAACGGCCGCGGCTTTTATCTGTATGGCGACAAGAAGAAGGGTGTGGACCCGTCGGTCTACGAGGTTCTCGGCGTCAGCCCGACCAACAAGAACATCACCGCCGACGACATCGCGTGGCGCTGCGCGCTTCAGTTCGTCAACGAAGCGTGCCGCTGCTTCGGCGAGGGCATCCTTCGAAGCGCGCGGGATGGCGACGTCGGCGCGGTGTTCGGGCTCGGCTTTCCGCCCTTCCGCGGCGGCCCGTTCCGCTTCGTCGACCAGGTCGGCGCCAAAGAGATCCTCGGACGCTTGCGCGAGCTGGAGAAACAACTCGGGCCCCGGTTCTCACCGGCGCCAGTGCTCGAAGAGATCGCCCGAAGCGGGCAAACCTTTCACGGGGAGGACCCAATTCAGCCGGGTCAGTCACGCGGAAACAACGCCCAGACCGCGCCCCGTGCAAGCGCTTAGTCTCGGTTTCCCAACGCTATCGAGTGATTTTCCTATAAGCCTAGGAGGCGATTGCGGAGAGGGCCGGACCTCTCTATGATGGGCTTCGATCGGGGAGGCGGAACAACGGACGCGCGCTGGGCGTTGGTCTGCTGTCTCCGTCAAGAAACGACCAAACACTGAACATGCCACCTGAGAAACGAGCACAGAAGCTGGAGACCGCAGCAAGGACGATCGCGGAGAGTCGTCCGAGGCATCGCGGCGTCCTGCTCGTCGAAGCTGATCCGGACCTTCAGTGGAGCCTCGCGTCGAACCTGCCGGGCATGAGCGGCATCGAGGTCGCTCGGCAGCTCCGCGACTGGAACCCCGACCTATTGGTCATTCTGATGGATGAGGAGGCCCCGGGGCCCATTGCCAAGGAGCGTTCTTCCTACGTGACCGCCTACCTAGCCAAGCCGTTCCGCTTCGAAGCGTTGCGCGCTCTGATCGAGTCACTCCAACTTACACCGGCCCCCGCGGAGTAGCCCTGTTAGGCTTCCTAGGTGTGAAGCGACTGCTTTCCGGCTTGTGTTTCGTGCTGAGCGTGTCGCTGCTGGCGGGCGCCATCGCCCAATCGACGCCGGGTTTCATCCACGTCGACGAGATCCGCCCTGGGATGAAGGGCTATGGTCTCTCTGTCTTTCGAGGCACGGTGCCGGAGCGGTTTGATGTCGAAGTCATCGATGTCCTGCACAACTTCCGTCCCAATCAGGACCTGATCCTGATCCGAACGCCGCACCCCCTCCTCGACCGGGCGCGGGGCGTGGCAGGCATGAGCGGGAGCCCCATTTATCTGGAGGGCCGCCTCGCCGGCGCGTACGCGTACGGCTGGGGCTACGGCTCAGACCCGGTGGTTGGCGTGACCCCGATCGCCAACATGCTCGCCGAGCTCAAACGCCCAGTGCGCCTGGACATGTTCCCCGGAGCCAGGGCGCTCCCGAGCGGGCCGCGCGCCGAGTCGACCGAACGCCCGCCATCGAAAGAACGGTTCGCGGGCTTGCCCCCCTTTCGGGGCGAGCACCAGGTGAGCGCACTGTCGACCATCCGCGCGCTCCAGAAGCAGCAGGCCGGCATGCAGGCGCCAGCCGGCCTCCACCGCGCGACCACACCGATTATGCTCGGCGGCCTTCACGACTCCGTCGCCCAGATGCTCGCCAAGGAGCTGGAGCCACTGGGCTTCATGGCTACGCAGTCGAGCGTCGGGGGAAGCTCGAAGGGCGGCCCCAAGCGTTTCGAACCGGGCGGGGCCGTTGCGGTCGAGCTTGCACGGGGCGACATCAGCATGGTCGGCATCGGCACCGTCACCTATGTCGGAAAAGACGGGCGAACTCTGGCATTTGGTCACCCGATGATGGAAGCGGGTGCCACCGGGCTCCCAACCGCGACGGCGCGCGTGCTCCACGTATTGGTGAGTGAGTTTCGCTCCTTCAAGATCGCGGAGGCGGGCCAACCGCTCGGTGCGCTCGTGCAGGACCGGCAGCCCGCCATCGTCATCGACCCCGACATCGAGCCTGCGCGCATCCCGGTTCGTGTGAAGGTGAACGGCGTCGAAGGCGCTCCGAAGACCGAGTGGCACGTCGACGTCGCGAGTCACCGCATCCTCACGCCCACCATCGTGTTCGCCGTGATTGCAAACGCAGTCAAATCGACGGCAGCCGATGTGACCGACGTCGTTTTTCGGGCGAGGAGCAAGATCGCGATTGAAGGCCACGGCGTCGTCTCGCTCGATGAGCAGGGGTTCTCCCCGATGGGCGCCGCCAGCCCGACCGTGTTCTCACAGCTGCGGATGTTCGGACTCATGGAAGCCGCGTTCGCCAACCCCTTCGAAAGCTCCCGCGTGACCTCGATCGACCTGGAGCTCGATCTCGAGCAGAGCCGCGAGGTGTTCCAGGTCTCCGACGCCTCGGTGGCTTACGATGAGGTCGACCCCGGCGAGGAGGTCACGATCTACGTCAGGCTGCGCCGCGTCGATCAGCCCGACACCATCCGGGCGGTGAAGGTCCGTATTCCGAGGGCCGCTGCCGGTCAGACTGTCCGGGTGCAAGTGGCCGCGGGCAACAAAATCGCACTCGAGCAGCCGCGACCAGGTTCGCTCAACGACCTGATCGAACAAACCCAACGGCGCTATGCCGCGACCTCGTTGGTGGTGGCCCTTCGAATGCCCACGCGCGGCCTTCGTTTCGAGGGACATGTAGTCGATTCACTTCCCGCCTCGGCGTTGAACTCGCTGCAGCTCGTGAGCACGACTGGAGACAGCCGCCCGTTCGTCACGCAATCGCGGACGGAGATCAAGCTGCAACAAGTCGTGGTGGGCGGCACCAACCTTACGCTGCGCGTCCGCGCGGTCGCGCGCGAGCAGCTTCTCGGCGAGTAACAAAACGATGAACATCTCAAAGACGACTATTCGAATCGCGTTGGCAGGTCTGGTTCTCGCAACGAGCGCGACGGTTGCCGC
>JAFDFW010000651.1 GCA_019309605.1 Deltaproteobacteria bacterium
CCGAGGTGATCGGGCGAACCCAGTCCTCACCGCTGCAATCCTCCGCAAGGTTCTCGGTGCCGGTGTCCGCCAGGTATTGATTGAAGCCGGCCGCATACCCCTCTAGCGCCTCGAGCATGGTGTCGGTCAGTGCCGGGAAGAATTCCTCCTCGATGACCTGGTCACTGTTGAGCAAGGTGTAGACAAAATCATCGGCTACATTCCCCTCGTCTTCGCCGAAGTAGCGCGCGGTTTCGCCGTTGGCAGCGACGATCTCCCGCATCAAGAGGCAGGCGTTGTCCTGCGCGTACGCGTAGCCGTTGCCAAATCCGAGGTCGCCGTAGTTGTCCGCCGTGATGTGCGGAACCCCGTACGTGGTACGAACGATCGTGGCCGAGTAATCCCCGCCCGGCCCTGTCCCGGAGCTATCGCTGCTGCTGCAACCCGCTGCGGCGATCAACCCGCACAACCCAATCAAAGCCATGAAACGCATGTGTCCGTCCTCCCGGTTCGTGCCCGACCTGTCTCTAGATTTGCGGCGGGCACCATACCAGTAAGGTCGGAGGGCGCTAGCCCCTGAGTCGGTGTGCGATGATGCGGGGCAGGCTCCTACCGAAGTCGCCGATGGCCTTCAGCCAGCTAAATCGGTCGACCCACTCTGTCACGAGGCCGTCTTTCACACGGAATTCGCCCTGAACGGGCAGATTCATCGACATGCCGCCTCCTTCGAGGATGTCGACACGGTCGGTGTACACCACGCCGTTCCCACGCTCGTGGATGTCGAAGAACTGAAACTCCAAGCGAGTCGTCGTCTTGAACATCAGCTGGAGCACTTTCCGAAACTGCTCCTTGTTCGTCGCCGTCTTCCACGGAACGTTGATCCACCGGATATCGGGCGCCGCCAGCGAAAGCGCCCCATCGAGGTCCAGCCGTTCCAGGGCGGCAAGAAGCGCCTGCACAACCTCTTGCGCAGAGGGTTCGGTCGAAGCGTCAGCAATGGGCGTAGGGTCGGCTTGCGAGGACATGCCCTAACCATAAACCAATTGGCGGTTTCATAAAGGGGACAGTCCCGCTATGAAACCGCTAAGAGCGGGCGGGCCAATTGGGAGCCGAGCGCCAGAGAGGTTCTCATTCCTTGGCCGTTCGTGATAATGCATTCGCCCATGAGGTTTCCCACGCGCTCCCGAGTCGCGAGCTCGCTGTTCGTTCCGGCGCTCGTGCTCGCCACGGCATGCGCCCATGTCCCGGAACGCTCCCCACTTCCCATGGAGCACATCGACGACGCCACCGTGCTGGGGATCCCAAGAGCCCGCTACTGGGGCGATGCGCCTCCGCCCTGGGATCACGACTGGAACACCTGGAGCAAGGCCGAGGTGAAGGAACGTTACTCTGGAGTCTACGGTCGTCGTCACTCGTATCTCGCGATCTCCGGCGGCGGTGAAAACGGCGCCTTTGCGGCCGGGCTGCTCCTAGGCTGGACCGAAGCCGGAGACCGGCCGGAATTCACCGTAGTGACCGGGATCAGTGCAGGGGCGCTGGTGGCGCCGTTTGCCTTCCTCGGGCCGGAGTACGACGAGGTCCTCAAGATCGTGTCTTCGGAGCTCACGCCGAAGGACGTGTACAAGAAGCGCGGCATCATTAGGGCTCTTCGTACCGACGGGATGGCCACGACTGAGCCGCTTCAAGCCTTGATCGCGAAGCACGTGGACGAGGAGGTGATGGAAAAGATCGCAGCGGCGCACCGGCAGGGTCGCACGCTGAACATTGGCACGGCGAATCTCGATTCGATGCGGCCCGTGATCTGGCGCATCGGTGCCATCGCCAACAGCGGTCATCCCCGTGCCTTGGAGCTCATTCGAAAGATTCTCCTCGCTTCGGCATCCATCCCTGCGTTCTTCTCTCCCGTGCTGATCCCGGTGGAGGCCGACGGCGGGCCGTATGACGAGCTCCACGTCGATGGCGGCGCGGCCTCGCAGGTGTTCCTCTACCCCATCGGAATGGACTTTGAAAAAGTCCTAGAGAAGCTGGAGGTACCGGGAAAGCCCAAAGTCTACGTCATCCGTAACTCCCGCCTCGATCCCATGTACGAGCAGCTCCCGAACAGGCTGATTCCCATCGCCGGGCGTTCCCTCGAGTCATTGGTTCGAACGCAGGGCATCGGCGACCTCTCCCGCCTCTACCTCGAAACCTGTCGAGATGGGCTGGACTTCCACCTGGCTTTCATCCCTTCAGAATTCACCAAGCAATCTCAGAAGGAGTTCGATACCGAGTACATGCAGAGCCTGTACGATCTGGCTTACGAACGGGCGGCGGAAGGCTACGAGTGGGAAAAGATGCCGCCAGAGTTCGAGGAAGCTCCGCTTCACTGCCGGTGAGCCACGGCGTATCCTGCGCTTGCTTGCCGCTGAGCTGGCTCTAGGCTAACACTCCTCTTCTCCCTCGCCCTCACCTTGCTCGTGGTCGGCTGCAAATGCGCCAACCCCGCTGCCGCAACCGAAACCGCGGAGGATACCCAGGCCGCCGAAGTCGAGATCCCGGAGATCTCCGTCGACGATGCTAGCAAGGCGCTTCAATCGGGCGCCTTCGCCGTCGATGCCAACTCGGAGAGTACGCGCGAAGAGAACGGCACGGTCCCCGACGCCATCATCCTGACCTCGTCGTACAAGTACGAGCTAGCCCAGCTTCCCGAAGACAAGAGCAAAGACCTGATCTTCTATTGCTCGAACACGAACTGCACCGCATCCGACGCCGCGGCCGAGCGAGCCTCCACGAACGGATACCAAAACGTTCACGTCATGCGCGAAGGCATCAAGGGCTGGAAAGACGCTGGAAAGACCACCGCGCCTTACCCCAGGAGCTAGCCCCCCCCCAAGCGTCAGCGTCAGCGCCAGCGTCAGCGCCAGTGCCAGTGCCAGTGCCAGCGTCAGCGTCAGTGCCAGCGTCAGTGTCAGCGTCAGTGCTTCATGAGGGCGAGTAGTATCCGATCCGGCGCATCTTCGAATCTCCCATTCGACATCACCACGATCGTATCCTCGGACTTCGCCTCCACAGCCGCCGTCTCGACTGCTTCCTCCACACTCGCGCAGGCCTGCGCGTGTCCCCCGCGACTTCTGATCGCCTCCGCAATGGCCTCGGTGTCCAGCCTCTCTTCTGCGGCGATCTCGCTCCGCCCGACCGGCGCCAAGATGCAAAAGTCCGCTGGCGAGAATGCATCGGGGTATGCCTCCTGATGCAAGCGCCGCGATGCCGTGGCGCTCCGTGGCTCGAAGACGGCGATCAGTCTTCCCGCGACTCGCCCCCGGAACCCGGCCAGGGTTTCTTTCCCCGCGGTCGGGTGGTGCGCGAAGTCGTCGTACACGTGTCCGCCGTTGCTGATCCCGACCAATTCTTGTCGCCGCTTGGTTCCGCGGAA
>JAFDFW010000094.1 GCA_019309605.1 Deltaproteobacteria bacterium
GACGATCGGCTGGTACACGACGCTGAGGTCACCGCGGGCGAGCACGCCAGGAAGGCCGCGGGGGCTACGGACATGCGGAATACCCGACCGCCGCCGCTGCATGGCTTCCAGCCAGTTCCCAAAGTTCGTCACAGTTTCCCCACCACGGTAAGTTTACAATACTACAGCCGTAGATTGGTACCCCAATTTAGGGACTCCTGGCGCACTTCGGGGGGCTCTGGTATGCCCGGCAGCGATGAGCAGCGCACTATCGATAGGCCCCACACAAGACAGCCCCATCGGAACCACCCTAGAACGGCACCTGCTTGATCGCCAGCGACGCATGCAGGAGGCGACGGGGGATTTCACCGGGCTTTTCCAGCAGATCAGCCTGGCCGCCAAAATCATAGGCAGCCGGGTCAGTAAAGCGGGGCTCTCCGGCGTCCTCGGGCTCACGGGCTCGACCAACGTCCAGGGTGAGCAGGTTCAGAAGCTCGACGACTTCGCCAACAGCGTGATCGTGAGCACCGTCGAAGCGGGCGGCCACGTCTGTGTGATGGGCAGTGAAGAAGTCGAAGATCCGATCCAATCACCGCCGCCTCACGCCGGACGGCCAGCCGGGGACATTGAAGGACCTGTTGCAGCCGGGCACCGACATCGTGGCTGCAGGCTACGTAATCTACGGGTCATCGAACATGTTGGTGTACTCGACTGGCGGCCAGGTGGATGGGTTCACCTACGATCCGGGTGTCGGCGAGTTTTTCTTGTCGCACCCGAAGATCGAGATGCCCCAGCGCGGCGCCATCTATTCGATCAACGAGGGCAACTACCACAAATGGCATGAAGGCATTCAGAACTGGGTCGACTGGATCAAGGCGCCCTCCGAGAACAAGAAAGCCTACGGGCTGCGCTACATCGGCGCGATGGTCGCCGACCTACATAGGACGCTGCTGCGCGGTGGCATCTTCGTCTACCCGGCGGACGCGAAGAACAAGCGGGGCAAGCTCCGGCTTCTCTACGAAGCCTCACCCATGGCGTTCCTCGTCGAGGCTGCCGGCGGCACCGCTTCGGACGGCGAGAAGAGGATCGTCACGATCGAGCCGAAGGAACTCCACCAGCGAACCCCCGTGTTCATGGGCAGCCCTGACGACGTTGCCGACGCACTGCGATTCGCGAACTCCTGAGCCGCTCAGAGCTTCGGCGTCATCTGGAATGGGACTTCGGTGCGCACGCAGCCGCCTTGCGGGTTCGGGAACTTCCAGGTTTTGGCGACGCGCTTCACACAAGTGTAGACCTGGTGGTCGTTCAGCGTCCCGCCCACGGAGACCGCTTTGACGCCGCCGTCCGACCCGATGGTGAGCAGGACCTTCATCGACCCTTGGAGCAAGTTGTTGTCTTTCAGGCGCCGCTCGTAACAAGTCTGCACTTGCTTGCTCGGTTGCCCCTTGATGACGGCACGGAGCTCGGCAACTGCGAGGGTCCCGAAACATTCCCAATTCTCGGGCCCGCTCTGCGACGGTCGACTGGGCTTCGCGGCCGGCTCGTCAGCCTGGCTATCCTCGGGGCCGGCATCCTCTTCGGGGATCTCGATCTCGGCGGCAAACTGCTCGCGCGCAGGGGCCTCAGGCGCTGATTCGACGACTTCGGCCGGGGGCTCAGAGCCATCGGCCCTGAAGAACAGCCACAGGCCGCCCGCGGCAAGCAGGAGCAGCAAGGCAATTAGGCCGTACTTGCCATCGTTCTTCTTCAGCGGCGGCAGGCTCGAGAACTTGGTCACATCCCCTTCACTTTCCCCAGGTCACGGCGCCCTGCGCACCGGAGGCCCGAGTGTAGAATCCTTGGCGGATCAAGCCAACTCCCGGCCTGTGAGGAGGCTCGAAGAACCGCAAGTTGCCGCGAGCCAACGTCTCCTCTATGGTTCGGCCTCTTTAAATGGCAATTGGCAATGATTGATAAGTTCAAAGGGTTCTTTCTCGTTCTTCTCGTAGTGCTGCTTTCGGCGGTGTTTGCCCTGCAATTTGGGGGTGGCCAGGCCGAAGGATGCGCAGCGGGAGGCAGCACGTATCTTGCACGCGTCTATGATCAGACGCTGAGTAAAGGTGACTTCGAGGCGGCTTACTCGGTGGCCAACTTCGGGCGGCTCCCCGCGGAGACGCAACGCTCGATGCAACTCCCGCAGCTGGTGCTCGATGGCCTCATCGATCGTACCTTGTTGGCGCGTGAGGCGCGCAAGGTGGGCTTCGACGTCAGCCAAGACGAGGTCATGTCGCGGTTCGTGAACGAAGGCATCATCCTCCTTTCGCTGGGAGTCGGGGCACCGCCGACGCTTCCTCAAGGAGAGATTCCGGTGTCGTTCACCGACAAGGACGGCGCCTTCAACAGGGACCTCGCCGAGCGTTACATTCAGAACGGGCTCCGCCGAAGCGTCGGCGAGTTCGCCGATGCACAGGTAGACGAATACCTAGCGGCGCAGATGCGCGACCTCATCGCGTCGTCGGTCAACGTTAGTGAGGCCGAGGTCTGGGACGACTACGTGCGCGAGAACGACAACGCCACGATCAAGTACGTCCGTTTCACGCCTGCCTACTACATCGAGCAAAAGCCCGCGACGTCCGAGGCGGCGCTCACGGCCTGGATCGCGGGCAACCAAGACCGTCTCGCCGCCGAGTACGAAGCGAACAAGCACCGATACACCAATCTCGAGAAGCAAGTCCGCGCTCGCCACATCCTCATCAGGGCACGCAGCCACGCGACAGCCGAGCAGAAGGCGGAGGCCCTGGAGCGGGCCGACGCGCTGCAGCAGCGAGCGGCGAAAGGCGAGGATTTCGCTAAGCTGGCCACCAAGCACAGCGGCGACCCAATCAGCGCGAAAAACGGCGGGGAGCTCGGCTTTCTCGAAAAGGGTACCATGCCCGAATCGTTCGACGAGGCGCTGTTCTCGATGGAAGTGGGCGAGATTTCCGAGGTCGTCGAGACGCCGTTTGGTTTCCATGTGATCGAAGCCGTGGCGATCCGCGAAGGCGACGTGCCGATCGACGAAGCCAAGCAAGAGCTCGCCGAAGATCTCTACCGAGACGACTGGCTCGCGGCCCGCGCGCGCAAAGCCGCGGCAAGCGCGCTCGGCTCATGGCAACAAGGCAAGGACGACGATGCCATTGCACTAGAGCTCGAAGCTGCCGCCGAGAAACACGGCGAGTCCGCGCTGACTCCGACCTTGGAAGAGACGGCGGAGTTTGGGCACGCCGACACACCGGTGCCGGGCTTGTCGACCGCTGCTCTGCTCGATGCAGTATTCGCGTTGCCCGAGGGCGCCGAATTCCCGAGCGCCCCCGTGAAGATCGGCCGCGAATGGGTGATCTTCCGCCTCATCGACCGAGAGCGTCCGGACGAGGCTGCTTTCACCGATGAGGTTCGAGAGTCCACCCGTGAGGTTCTCCGGACGCTCAAGAAACAAGAGACTGTCGATCTCTACATTCGGCAACTTCGCGCCAAGGCAACGGCCGACAAGGCCCTGCGCGTCAACGCGCTCCCAAGCCAGGATGACCGCAGTTAACGGGGAGCGTCTTCCCGAGCTGCCTACCGAGTCGTTGACGCTCGGCAACAGCCTTCGGGTACGGCTCGTTCCGTTGCCGCATCTGCAATCTGCGACCGTCTCTTTCTTCGTTCGCGTTGGCTCTCGGTACGAGACCGCGCAGACCAACGGGCTGAGTCACTTTCTCGAGCACATGCTGTACCGCGGCACCGAGGCGCACCCCGCCGCGCACGAGCTCAACCTCGCGATCGAGCGGCTTGGTGGAACCCTCGACGCGGCCACGCACGTCGACTTCACGAGCTACGATCTGACACTGCCGACCGAGACGATCGCGACGGGCGCCGAGCTGCTCGCCGAAGTGTTGCGCCAACCGCTACTGACCGAATTGAGCACCGAAAAGCAGATCATCCGTGAGGAGATCCTGGAAGAGCTCAATGAGGAAGGAAACCAGATCGATATCGACAACGTGTCGCGGCAACTGCTCTACCCCGACCATCCGCTCGGATTCTCGATCGCTGGCCCGCTCGAAAACCTCGACCGATTCGAAAGTGCCGATTTGCGGCGACATCACACCAGTCATTACGCGGCCCGCAACTCGGTGCTCTGCGTGGCGGGCGCCTTCGATCCACAGGAGCTCGAGGCTGTGATTCACTCGCACTTCGAGGGTATGCCAACCGGTGGCTCCATCGAGCCCAGCATCGTGCCTCGGGACATCGCCCCAGCACGGTTCGCCTATGTGCACGAGCACGGCAGCCAGACCGATGTTCGCCTTTCATTTCACACGCCGGGCGTGGCGAGCCCCGAAGCGCCGACCCTCCTCTTGTTGGCCCGCGTGCTCGACGACGGCCTGAGCACGCGCGTGCATCGGACGATCTGCGAAGAGCGGGGGCTGGCGTACGAGGCGTTCGCGGGAAACGACACCTTCGAGGATTGCGGCGTGTTCGACTTCGGAGCCTCGGTCGAGCACAAAAAGGCGCCGCTGCTGGTCGAAACGGTGCTGGAGCTGGTCGACGAGCTCCGGCGGCACCCGCCAACCGAAGAGGAAGTCGACAAAGCGAAGCGCCGCTACCTGTGGGACCTCCGCATGGTTCGTGACGACCCCGAGGACACCGCTCACTTCCTTGGGAGCAGCGCGCTGTTCGGCCTTCCTGAGCGCATCGGGACGATGGCGGAGCAGGTTGCGCGGGTCACTCCGAGCGACATCCAGGATGCGGTGCGGCACCACCTCGACCCCAAAGACGCCTATCTGACATGCGTAGGGGTATTGGACGATGCACTGCTTTCGGATGTGCGCGGCCTAGCTGGGACCTAGCCGTCGAGGTTCACCCAATGGGCGCCGCCATCGGGCCCCCACTCTTTCTTCCAAACCGGCACCGTCTCCTTAATTCGATCGATCGCCGTACGGCACGCTGAGAAGGCGTCGTCCCGGTGTGCCGCGCTCGCCGCAACGCAGACCGCGACATCACCGATGGCGAGCTTACCGACTCGGTGGACCGCAGCGATGCGGGCACCCGCGTATTCGGCGGCGACGGCCTCGAGCACGCGCTTCATCTCTTTGTGCGCAAGGCTCTCGTGAGCTTCGTAGTCGAGCCGGGCGACCTGCTTTCCGTCGGCGTGATCACGAACGACGCCATGGAAGATGCAAATGCCGCCTGCTCCCGGATGCTCGACCGCTTTTCGGACCTCGTCGAGTGAGATCTCTTCGTGACTGATCTTGCAGATCACGATGGGAGAGCCGCCAGCGACCGGCGGCAACACGTCGATGCGATCACCGTCGTGCAACGGTTGCACCGCGTCGACGAACTCACCATTGACTGCCAGGCGCATGCGCTCGAGCAAGGCGGCAAGCGAAGGGAACCGACCGGTGACGGCGCTGCGCAGCTCGGCCTGCGGGACGCTTTCGGGAGTGAACTCGAACGTCGAGCTCTCGCATCCTGCGAGATCCTTGGCGGCGGCGTAGTAGTGAACGCTGACTTTCATGGGACCGCGAAAGCATAGCAGGCATCGAAATAGGGGCAGCTCGTCCTGGCGTGATAGGGTGGCTGACGCGTGACCGAGTCTGGACTCAAGCTGATCGTGTGGTTGGTCGCAGCGGGCCTGACCGGCGCAACGCTGGCAATTCCGCAGCCGGTCGACCCGTGGGAGATGCCGAGCCTGGTTCTCGACCGCGCCGCCGTGTCCGACGCAATCAGACTCGATGAGGCCCTCGCCCATGAAGCCTTCGACACCGCAGAAGCGCAGGCGCTGCGATCGCTCTTCCTCGATCATGGCCGATCCGAGGCGAACCCGCCGTACGAGCGCACCGAGTTCGACGAGCGTCAAGCTGCAATCCACCACGCAACCGAGGCGCTCATCGAAAGGCACGGAGCCCCTGCGTTCGAGGCAGTGCGAGCGAGCGCCGTCGAGGACTTCGTTCGTGTCTTTGGGGATGGCTCCGATGAGGCTCAGGATAACGACGAGGTCGCCGTGCTCGGCGGCATTCGCCAGATCCTTCAAAAGTACGGCGCAATTCATAACGGTGTCCTCGTCGCACCGCCGCTGACGGCGCGCGTGTTCTACAAAGCACGCTGGAATTCGATTCACCGGCGTCCGTTCGTCGAGGGTTTCACGCAAATCGAGCTCCAGGCGTATTGGGGCTGGCTGGCGCTGCACGGTTGGGGAAAGCCCCTCGACGAACGTGAGGACGCTCTGGTGGCGTTTCGTGACGCTGGAGGGTTTGGTACGCAGGAGGCGGCCGCGCTTTTCGACGTGCTCGGGGGTCGCCCTGAGCGCGGATCGCAGTCGTTAGACAACCTGTACGATACGAGCGGCGAGCTTCGTTTGCGCAATCTGGCGCTCGGCACCCGCCACGCCGCCCTTTTACCGGTGGGCTCGCCATGATACGACGCTCGGAGTGGACACGGGATACCCTTAGAGAGTCGAGCCTGGCGTGAGAGTGGACCTCAAGAAGAGCCTCTTCATACTCCCTAACCTCTTCACGCTGTCGAGTGTGCTGTGCGGTTATTACGCAATCTTGATTCTCTCCGACCAGCCAGCGAGCGATGATTTCTATCGCGCGGCGCTGCTCATCGTATTCGCCCTTTTCTTCGACGGCATCGACGGCCGGGTAGCGCGCCTGACCAAGACGCAGACGGCCATAGGGGTCCAGCTCGACTCGCTCGCCGATATGGTCTCCTTTGGTGTCGCGCCTGCCATTCTCGTCTACCACTGGTCGCTTGCGGAGCTCGGCACGGGCGGGATGCTGGTCGGATTCGTGTTCGTCGCAGCAGGCGCGGTCCGGCTCGCTCGCTTCAACGTCGGCGCAACGGGGGACGACGGCCGCCCACATGCACCTGGCAAGTACACGCAGGGGCTGCCGATCCCAGCCGCGGCTGGCATTTTGATCTCCATCGTGGTTGCAAACACGTTGACCGGAAAGCTCCCCTTTTCGCCGTTTCTGATTTCGGTGCTCGTGATCGCACTTTCGGTCTTCATGGTGAGCACGATGCCTTTTCGCTCCTTCAAAGACCTGCGGCTCAACTGGCGAACGGTGCTGTTCGTCTCGGTGGCGATTGGCGTGACCGTGTGGATCGCCCTGAAGATACACCCGTCGATGGCGCTGGTTTGGTTGCTCTCAGCCTACGTGGTGATCGGCATCGTCGAGAGCCTAATCGCGCTGATGAACAAGGCGCGTGCCGGCATCGACAAAGCCAACGGGCGCTCGACTTAGTGGCGGCCAGTTGCTTCAGTCGCGAGTGCGGAGGTTCTCGTACACCGAGATGATCGGAACGCCGTCGTAGCGAAGCACGAAGACGGGTTGCACACTCCCCGACACGACCCAGGCCTGATAGTCCACTTCGTTGAAGTGCGCCTCGTGGTGCACCAGAATCAGATCCGCAGAGCTCATCGACGAAGCTGCGCGGATGTTCGAAGGGATCAATTCCTGCAACATCGCCCAGGCGCCGCGGGTGGTGTCGCAGATCCACACCGAGCCGCCGTCAGGAAGCTTCGAGCTAAGCCACTCAGAGAGGCTGCCGGTCGTAAAGCCCCAAAACTGTCGATTCATGCCGAGATCCGCGGCGCCGGGGACCCCGCCCGCAACCGGCGTGTAGTGCGACAGGCCGAATGGATGACTGTGCGCGGTTTCGGTGGCGCCGGGCAAGAGACACAGGGCTGCAAACGCCCACGACGGCCAGCGAAGCCCCGCCCATGCCTCGAACTCCGCCCGGTCGACGATGGCGACGAGGCCCCAACCCGCGAAGAGCGCGACGAACGGATAAGCCGTGATCCAATGCTTGGTCCCGCCAAAGATCGGCGAGGTGGGGAGCGCGATGGCGAGTAGAGGTGCAAGCATGCAGCCTAACCAGAGCAACTCGGTTCTGCGGCCGGTCGCGTCGCCCAACTTTGTGCGCCACGGGAGCCGTAGCCCTTCGCGTCGGTGGTAGAGGCCGAACAGAGCAAGAGCCAGCACCGTGAGCGACACGGTAAACAGCGTCATCACGAAGGGGACCGAGACGGGGAGTGGCGGCTCGAAGTAGCTGACGCCCAGGTACTCATAGGTGTAGTGGACGTGTCGGAGGTGGAAGCTCACGTAGGCGAGCAGGCGACTCCAGGTGTCATGCCACAGCCACGGCCAAGTTCCGATCAACACGAGCGGCCCTACGACGAGCATCGCGGGAAGCCACATGATCGAAGAGCGCTTCGTGCAGGCGGCGCGCGCCTCGTCCCTGCGGATCCAAAGGAAGTGGATCAGGAAGATCCCAGGCAACATCCAGCTGTTGTGCTTTGTCGCTAGCGCAAGACCGAACGCCAGACCGACGAGAGGGAGCCAACGGCGGTCAGCCAACCCGCGCCAGTAGGTGTACGCAGTCAGGGTGACGAAAAACGCGATTGGAATATCGAAGCACGCAAGATGGCTGTGGTAGAAGACGCGCGGCATCAGGGCGAAGGCCAGCGCCGCGAAGAGCGCGCCCTGCCGGCGCATGACCGCGGCGCCCCATGCGTAGATCAGCCACAGCAGAAGGCCTGCGGTGAGCATGCCGGGAAAGCGGAACGCGAGTGATGGGTTGGGGAAGAGGCCCAAGCGCTGCTGCGCCAACCAGCTCCAGGCGAAGCTCAGCTTCATCAGAGCCGGGTGTTCCCAGTTGTACGCCCACGCCCGATCGATACTCTCGCGCTCGAGCGCCAGGGCTGGATCGCTGAAGAGCTGCGAAACCCAGCCCGCGTGGCTCTTGGCAGCGTGAACGTAGAAGCTCTCGTCGCGAGACATTCCCAGGTCGGGCGCGGTTCCGGCGAGGAGCAGCACGTACGCAACGCACAAGCCGGCACCGATGAGATGATCGCGCCCCTTCGGGCCCCGCCCGTTAGTCATCGCACCCTCTTTTGCGTGGATGCGGACCAGCAGAAGAGTCGGGCGCTGGGGTCCTTCGCCGTAGTCTCGAAACGCACTGCGGCGCGATCGAGGCCGAGGCTCGAGGTGTCGACGTCGATGCCCGACCAGCCGTCACCGTCACGATGAACGAGCTCGCCCATCAAACGGTCGTCGACCCAGACACGGAGCGTGACCGGACCGTGCACGCGTCGGCGTTCGCTGTTGTAGTCGATGCCGCCACGGATCACGAGCCGCTCGGCGAGCGGTACCTCGGGAAACGTCACGCGGACGGGATCAGCGCCGGCCGGATGCTGCCAAATGCAACGCCTCGGCTGAAGCTCGAGGTCCTGCAGGACGGTCGCGCCAACCCAGAGCCACGGGCGCCGTGGATCGCA